>CAZEZE010000031.1:0-13943 GCA_964516445.1 uncultured Chitinophaga sp.
AGGATGTGATCAATATCGCCGCCTTCTACCAGATCACTTACCAGGCCACCTACAACTCCAGTTATGCGAATGGAGAGGGTCACTGGAATTCCCTTTATTCCCTGATCAACAGGGCAAATATCAGCATTGACGGATTCAGGGCAGCCGGCGCTTCCGGAATCCTCAGTCAGTCTGTTGCCGCGCAATATGAGGCCGAATGCCGGTTCCTGAGAGCCCTTTCTCACCATGAACTGGTCATCCACTGGGCCCGTCCTTACCTTGATGGCAATGGCAGCCAGGTGGGTATCCCTTACCGGGATTTTGCCGTCAACGTTCCTGCTACGGTGGAACTGGTGCGAACATTGCCCCGCGACCGCGTAGATACGGTTTACAAAAGGATCATCAGGGATCTTGACTATGCGGAAACCAATCTTGCCGCCAGCTTAACCGGGAACGACAGGACCGTACGTGCCACCAAAGCAGCCGCCATTGCTCTTAAAATGAGAGTGAAAATGCATATGGGTGACTGGGCCGGTGTGATCGCCGAAGGAAACAAACTGATCCCTGCGGTGATCAATCCCCTTGTTCCTACATCAGTTGTAAGCCCGATCGGAGCATGGGCGCTGACGGCTGCACCGGATGGACCTTTTGCCAATAACTCATCAACTGAAAGTATATTTTCTGTTCGTAACAGTTCCATCGACAATACCGGAGTGAACGGTGCTCTGCCAGCAATGCTGGGTGCTGCCAACCTCGGTGGTCGCGGCCTGGTGGCTGTTTCGCCCATACTATGGAACAATACAGGCTGGAGATGTGATGATACCAGGAGATCTTTGCTTTATATACAGGGTACCAATGCCAACAATGGCGTGAGCATCTTCACCAACAGGTACCGCGATTATGTGAACCGCAGCGATTTCGCTCCCCATTTCCGTTACGCTGAAGTGCTGCTGATGCAGGCTGAGGCGGAAGCAAGGGTTGGCGGTATCACCCAGAGGGCCATTGACCTTTTAAATACCGTAAGAAACAGGTCGATCCCGTCTCCAAACATCAACCAGTATGTTGCCGGTAACTTTGCCACTGCAGTTGACCTGGTGAAGGCCATCCTGCTGGAAAGAAGGATCGAGTTCGTCCTGGAAGGTAAAAGATGGAATGATATTTCCCGCCTGGCAATGGAACCCAACTATACAACAAACGGCATTCCTGCCAAAGCGATCAATGGTGCTTCCGGTGCCGCGATCTATGGTTGCGGTACGCCGTACACACCTGGTCAGGCCGGCATTCCTTATAGCGATTACCGCTTTATCTGGCCCATCCCGAGCAATGAGATCATTCAGAACCCTATTATCACCCAGAACCCCGGTTACTAAACCGCAACTGGTATCTAAAAAAAAAGCTGTTCCAATGGAACAGCTTTTTTTTTCCACTCAGTGGAGATCACTTTAGCACTTCCGCCAGTTTTCTATCCAGGTCCTCCCCTCTTAGCGATTCCGCAATGATCTTTCCTTCGGGATCGACCAATACATTATAAGGGATCCCCTCAATTTTATATAAGGGCACAACAACGCTGCTCCAGAACTTCAGATCGCTGACATGTGTCCAGGTAAGCTGATCATCCATCACAGCCTTCATCCACGCTTCTTTTTTTCCGGGTTGGTCAAGCGAAACCCCCAGGATGGTAAAATTTTTATCCTTGAACTTATTATACGCCTTTACCACATTGGGGTTTTCCGCCCGGCAGGGACCACACCAGCTTGCCCAAAAATCCACCAGTACATATTTGCCGCGGAATGAACTGAGCTTAATTTCCTTCCCGTTCGGGTCGGGTAAACTGATCTCGGGCGCCGGTTGTCCAACCCATCCCTTCGCAGTTGAATTCAGTGTTGATTTTATTGTAATGAGTCCCTGGTGTTCGGGGAAT
This sequence comes from uncultured Chitinophaga sp., assembly GCA_964516445.1. Lineage (GTDB taxonomy): Bacteria > Bacteroidota > Bacteroidia > Chitinophagales > Chitinophagaceae > JJ008. The sequence goes on from CAZEZE010000031.1 coordinate 1,901, forward strand.
TTTGCCGCGGCTTCTTCCACGATCTTTGTTACTTCTTCATTGCTCAATCCTTTCAGACCCGATCCCTGGTAATTGGAGGTGCTCTGGTAATATCCAAGAACAAACATGGACAGGGCGGGGTTACTGCTTTTTTTCAGCAGTTCCAGCGTTAGATTTCTAACCTCATCGCCAGTTTTGGTAACGTTGTCCCGCAGGGTCTGTAATACACTGTCAGTAGCACCGGCACCTGAAAGACTGTCGAACTTTTGCATATCAGCGATGATCAGTTGCAGCTTATTATTAAAAGAGGTCATATACTCTTTCATTTCCTGGCTTACGGGTGAGCCTTTTACATCATAGCTTTCAGGAAACTGGCTGTTATCCTTACTGAAACCGGCGTTCACGGTTATTTTGGCCACATCGTTGATGACAGCAGCCAGGGGATAATTATTCTGGTCGAGGCGGAGATTATACACCCGGGCCTCGCCGGTTGCGGTCTTCAGTTTAAATTTTCCATCCTTTCCCAGCGCAGCAGAATCCACCACCGTTCGCTGCATGGTGGTCATGGGGATCTCTTCGAGGTAGATCATCTTTGCCGGGTTATTGGTAATAACCCCGTTCACTTCCAGTTTCTTTTCATCCGTCTTTTCCTTGCAGGAGAAAAGCAGGATCAGCGGCGATAATACAATTGCGATTTTCTTCATGTTATTTGATTGAATTAGGATTTTAATTTTTTAAGTAGCAGGTCATTGGTAATCCGCGGATCGGCCTTCCCCTTTGTTTGTTTCATCACTTCCCCAACGAACAGGGCCAGCAATCCTTTTTTACCTTTTTTATATTCGTCAACCTTCCCCGCCATTTTCTCAAGAACCCTGTCAATGACCGGTTCAATGGAGGATACATCTGATTCCTGCAGCAAATTATTTGAAGTCGCCAACGATTCGGGGTCGGCACCCGGATCCGTAAGAAGTAAGGGAAATAATTTCCCTGAGGCCAGAGAAAAACTCAGTTTCCCATCATTTACCAGGCGGATCAATGCGGCCAGTTGAGCGGGGGCGAGTGGAAATGAATGGATCTCTGTATTCTGCTCATTCAACCAGGACCTGACAGGACCGAGCATCCAGTTGGTCGCGGCCTTATAATTATCATTGACGGCAACAAGTTCCTGGAAATAATCTGCGAAACTCCTGTCTTCTGTGAGAACGGACGCATCATATTCCGAAAGCCGGTATTCCTGGGTATAGAGTTTCATTCTTTCCTCCCTCAGGGCTGGTAATTTTTTTCGCACCGCGGAAATATAATCGTCTGTCAAATGAAAAGGTGACAGGTCCGGTTCGGCGAAATAGCGGTAATCATCCGCATCTTCCTTGTCACGTATAGGAAATGTGTTACCGGTATCCGGATCAAAACCCCATGTCTGCTGTTGAATAAATCCTCCCTTTGCTGAAATCCCGATCAGTCTTTTGGACTCGGCTTCGATCGCCCTTTTTACATTCCTTACAGAGTTCAGGTTCTTGATCTCCACTTTGGTGCCCAGTGCAGCATCGCCTTTTAACCGAACGGAGATATTGGCATCGCAGCGAAGACTGCCTTCTTCCATATTGCCATCGCAGATACCAAGGTAACGGACCAGTCTTCGTATTTCAGTCAGGCATGCGTAGGCTTCTTCCCCGCTGCGGATATCGGGCTCTGTTACGATCTCGATAAGAGGGGTACCCGCGCGATTGAGATCAATGCAAGTGTATTGTTCGTCAGCATCATGAATACTCTTACCCGCATCTTCTTCCAGGTGTATCCGGTTAAGGCGGATTGTCCTCTCTTCATCCTGTCCGCCGGAAAAGGGCATCCTGATCTTTATATACCCGCCCGCACAAATGGGAGTGGTATGTTGTGATACCTGGTAACCTTTGGGAAGATCGGGATAGAAATAATTCTTGCGGGCAAAATGATTCTCTTTTACGATTGCAGAATGACAGGCCAGCCCCATGCGAACCGCATATTCGATCGCCTTCCTGTTCATCATGGGCAGGGTACCGGGATGGGCCAGTGTAATCGGACTGACATTCGTATTGGGTTCGGCCCCGAATGCAGTACTGTCACTGCAGAACAGCTTACTGGCCGTTTGCAACTGGACGTGCACTTCCAGTCCGACCACTGTTTCATATGCTTGCTGATCTGTCATTTAAATAGCATGCCCGCCTACACTAAAGCTTCGGCGGGTGTACAAAATTAACTGATTTATCCCAGCGGGCGGGTGATGCATCCGTTAAAACAAATACCCCCGGATGACCGGGGGTACGAGCTTGCCAGACCTTTTTAAAATCAGAGGTCCGTTGTTTTTATTTTTCTTGGCATTTTAACTTCGATATTCTGCGATTTACCGTTTCGCTTTAGCTGGAAACGAACGGTAGGACTATCTTTTTTCTCTTTCAGCATCCTGGAGATCTCATCCACTGAATTGACCGCTTTATCATCAAGGTGTGTAATAATATCATCTTCCTTTATTCCGGCTTTCGAGGCATTGCCTTCCTCATCCACATCGATCACTTTAACTCCTTTGCCATCATCGGAATCCTGAACAGAAAGACCCAGTTTGGGTGAACCGCCTGACCAGGCATAGGTCCTGTAATGCTCCATCGGAACCTTTACATCAGGGATCCTGGGGGCGATCCTGTCAAATTTCAGGTCGCCCAGGTCGATCTTGAAATTATCACCGTTGCCAAATGAAAAAGCGCCGATGCCTTTCCACTTGGTGAGTTCAGCGGTTGTTTTACTCTCTTTTTTATCGCGGAGATATGTAATGGACACTTTATCACCCGGCTTTTGTTTCTTGATGGCTTCAGAAAGGTCATCCGGACCTGTGATCTTTTTATCATCCACCCTTGTGATGATATCATTTACCTTTAACCCTGCTTTCTCGGCTGCACTTCCTTCCGTGATATCCTCGATTTGGGCTCCTTCGTCCGCCTTTTCCGTGGTCACACCCAGCATGGCCCTGTTCTCATCCCCACCAAAGAAACTGTACCCATCATTGCCGTTGAAACTCCAGGCCCCCCCTTTCGGAGTCCTTAAATAGCCAAGAGACTCGAGGTCTTTCAGCTTGTTAAGCCTGACTACAATGTCGCCATTCTTATCCTTGTACTCTTCGAGCGGCTTACCATTAACGGTGATATTTTCACCGTCCACGACTATCACCACTTTTTCCTTTTTTTCACCTTTCCGGGTGATCGTTAACTGTTGAACATCCTTATCCCCTTTGTCTCCCTTATCCGTTTTTTCGTCTTTCTGCGCCGACAGGACCAGGGGTGCCAGGAATGCTACTGCAGTTAAGAGCGTAAGGGATCTGAACCAACACTTTCTCATACAATTTCAATTTTATGATTTGAACTACGTTAAGTTTCGTAGTCAAATATAAAGACAAAATCTGAAATACGAAATGTTTCGGAAATGTTAAAAGGCCTTCTCTTTTTTAACGGTTTAATCATGGGATAAACGGGTTAAAGATCTCATAGGTCTTATGGAGGAGGCCTTCGACCATTTCTTCCCCTGTATAAGTCATACCGCATTTTTCCAGCACCCGTATTGAGGGCAGGTTCCGGGACAGGGCCCTGCCTACAATCCGTTTAATACCAAGCTTTTCAAAGCCATATCGAACAGACGCGGCGGCGGCTTCTGTTGCATACCCTTTACCCCAGCTGTTCTTAATGAAACGGTATCCAAGATCAATTTCATTGACCACAGGCCTCATTTTCAACCCGCACCAGCCAATGAACCCGTTTGCAACCGGGTCCGGCCCATGTTTTATATGAACCGCCCATCGTCCGTAACCATACAAAGCATACTGGGGCAGGATCGCTTTTTGCAGCACTTCCATTGCATGTACCGTGTCCCGCACCGGGTCCCCGGTAAATCGTGTAACATCCGGGTCAAGGTTAAGAAGATATACCAGGTTTGCATCTTCTTCCGTAAATGTGCGGAGCAGAAGCCTCTCCGTTTCAATTATAACGTTCATGGACAAGTGCTGAGTAGATTTACTTACCGTAAAGTGGTATTGGCCTGTTACGATAAATGCTGTTTATTGGACGAATTATTTTGGCTTACAACCTGGTTCTATGGCTACGATCGTTTTCGGTGTTTGCGCTGTCCTTTGTGTGGGTATCACCATTTTTGCGGTACGGGTGGTTAAAGAAACCCGTAAAATGGCGCCCAAACAAAAAGATGAAGAGGAGGATGAATACTGGTCGTGACCTGTTCACTGTAATAATTTCCTCACCGCATCGATCACCTGGCGGAGATTACCTGCTTCCTGCCCGCCGGCTGTCGCCAGGGTTTTCTGACCGCCCCCGCCTCCTTTGATCAACGGCGCGATAAGTTCCTTGATGATCTTCCCGGCATCGAGGTTCCTGGCGCTGACCACCGTTTCCGAAATGCCTATGGCCACAAATGGTTTTCCGCCCAGGTTCACGCATAGCACGGCCACATGGTCGCGCAAATGATTCTTCAGGTCAAAACAAAGTTTCTTCAATGCATCCGCGTTGCCTACCTCTACAATGTCCCCGACAAAATTGATGCCGTTGATGATCTCATCTTTATTCAATAATTCATTGCGGATACCCACCAGTTGCCGGGCTTCCATCACTTCAAGGTGTTTTTTCAATTCATTATTCTCTTCCTGCAGGTTCTCTATTGACTTCCGGATGTCTTTGGGATTCTTCAGCAATTCTTTCAGGTTTTCGATCATCGCCAATCGTTCATTGACGTATTCCTCGGCCCGGTGACCGCATACCGCTTCCACCCTGCGCACCCCGGCCGCCACGGCGGTCTCGCCGGTCAGTTTGAACAGGCCCAGTTCGCCGGTGGAACCGACATGCGTACCGCCGCACAGCTCCACCGAATAACCGGGATCCATGATGATCACCCGCACCACATCCCCGTATTTTTCACCGAACAGGGCCATGGCCCCGAGTTTCATTGCTTCTTCTTTTGACATTGACCGGATGACAACCGGGATATTCTCCCTGATCTTCTCATTCACCAGCGTCTCGATCGCAGTCATCTCCTCAGCGGTTACTTTAGCAAAATGAGAAAAGTCGAACCGCAGGTGTTCTTCGTTCACCAGCGAACCTTTCTGTGCCACATGTGTGCCCAGTATCTTCCGTAATGCCGCATGCAGCAAATGGGTGGCGGAATGATGTAAAGCGGTGTTCTTTCTTTTTAGTGCATCCACTTTTGCAATGACCACTCCCGTCAGATCAGCAGGTAATTTTTCCGCAAAATGAATAATGAGGTCATTATCCTTCCTTGTATCAGTAATTATTACTTCTTCATTATTAATTATCAATTGCCCGGCGTCCCCTACCTGTCCCCCGCTCTCCGCATAAAAGGGTGTTCTTTCCAGTACGAGCTGGTACTGTTCCTTTCCCTTGGCTTTTACCTTCCGGTATTTAAGGACCGATGTTTTCGCTTCCAGCGAATCATAACCCACGAACTGGTTACTGCCTTTTTTCAGTTCCACCCAGTCGCCCGCATCAATAGATGTGGCAGCGCGGCTGCGGTCTTTTTGCTGTTGCATTTCCGCTTTAAACCCTTCCTCATCCAGCTTTAAATTATTCTCCGCGGCGATAAGCTGGGTAAGATCAAAAGGGAATCCATAGGTATCATACAGTTCAAATGAATCTTTTCCCGAGATCTCCCCCCGCGAAATCAGGTCATCAACCCTTTTCAATCCTTTGTCCAGCGTTCTCAGAAATGCATCTTCCTCTTCTTTCACCACTTTGCACACAAAATCCAACTGCTGCTGCAACTCAGGGAATACCGATTCAAACTGTTTTGCCAGTACCGGCACCAATTGGGTAAGCAACGGCTGTTTATAATCCAGGTAAGAATAATAATACCGCACTGCGCGACGCAAGATCCGGCGGATCACATAACCGGCGCCTGTATTGGATGGGAGCTGCCCGTCGGCAATAGTGAAACTGATAGCGCGGATATGATCAGCGATCACACGGAATGCAACCGCTTCCCGGGTATCGCTACCGTCATATTTTTTACCGCTGACCTTTTCCGTGGCTGAAATACTGCCGGTGAAAATATCCGTATCGTAGTTCGAAGTTTTCCCCTGTAATACCCTCACCAGTCTTTCCAGTCCCATACCCGTATCCACATGTTTGGCAGGTAATGATTCCAGTGTACCGTCCTTCTTCCGGTTGAACTGGATAAAAACATTATTCCAAATCTCGATCACCTGCGGGTGATCATTATTTACGAGTGTCTTCCCCGCCACCAGTTTTCGTTCCTCATCACTTCGGCAGTCCACATGAATTTCCGTACAGGGGCCGCAGGGGCCGGTATCGCCCATCTCCCAGAAATTATCTTTTTTGTTACCCAGGAGTATACGATCGGCCTCGATCACTTTTTTCCATTCTTCAAATGCTTCCTCATCCATCGGAAGTCCTTCTTTTGCATCGCCTTCGAATACGGTCACGTAGAGACGGCTTTTATCAAGCTGATATACTTCAGTAAGCAGCTCCCAACTCCATGCTATGGCCTCTTTTTTGAAATAATCCCCAAAACTCCAGTTCCCGAGCATTTCAAACATAGTGTGGTGATAGGTGTCAACCCCTACTTCTTCCAGGTCGTTGTGTTTGCCGCTCACGCGCAGGCATTTTTGCGTGTCGGCCACCCTTGTAAAAGCTGATTTTTTATTCCCCAGGAAATAGTCCTTGAACTGGTTCATCCCGGCATTCGTAAACATCAGGGTTGGATCATTTTGCACCACAATGGGAGCCGAAGGAAGTATTTCATGCCCCCGTTTACGGAAAAAGTCCATAAAGGCACCGCGTATTTCTGCACTCGTCATCATATTTGCTGCTGTTCTTGGGTTGATTTTTGCTGTTTATGGGGCTATATTTGTCAGCCCTGTAAATGGCTGCAAAGGTAAGGTAATACCCAAAGTGGAAGTAAGGGCAGGCCGGACAACCGGTCGTAAAACGATGCTTGCATTTCCCCTTGTTTATGGCAATGAAAAAAATCAAATATTACTATAATACCAATACACTCCGGTATGAAAAACTGGAAACGCCGCTGCGGGTCAAATTGCTGCGGGTGTTCGGTTTCATTGCCGCCGCCCTGGTCACGGCCGGCCTGATCTCTTATGTCGCTTTCCAGTTCATTGGCTCTCCCCGGGAAAGGATACTGGCACAGCAGAACAAGGCCCTGCGGGATAATTATGGCGACCTCGAAGACACACTCGAATCCCTGCAGCGGCAGTTGCGTGACCTGGAAAAAAGGGACAACGATGTTTATCGTGCCATTTTCGAGGCCAACCCCATCCCCGATAGCGCCCGGGCAAAAGAACTGGAGGAAAAACAGGAGATCGCTAAAGTCGAAAAAATAAAGGACCATCTCCTGGGTTCAGCCGTGATGTCAACTATCAGCAATCTCCGCAGCCGCATTGCCGCGCAGAAAAAATCATATGATGAAGTGGAAGAACTGGTGAAGAACAAGGAAATGCTCCTGGCCCATACTCCAGCCATACAGCCGGTAAGTAACAAGGACCTGAACCGGATCGCTTCAGGATTCGGGTACCGGATCGACCCTGTTTATAAAACCACTAAGTTTCACGCGGGTCTTGATTTTTCCGCACCCCAGGGAACACCTATTTACGCGACAGCCGATGGCACTGTTACCACTTCCGGCAATACCGGTAACGGTTATGGCAACCATGTCATCATCAACCATGGTTATGGTTATGAAACCCTCTATGGTCATATGGTAAGGGTAAAAGCCCGGGGAGGACAAAAAGTGAAAAGAGGCGAAGTGATCGGTTGGGTGGGCAGCACCGGAAAATCCACCGGTCCGCATTGTCATTATGAAGTGCATAAATACGGCGACAAAATAGATCCCATCTATTTTTTCTATAACGACCTCACGCCGGAGCAGTTTGACCTGATCCTTAAAAAAGCGGCTGCCAGCAACCAGAGCCTTGATTAGTACCATTTGGCCATTCACCCAAATTTTCCACACCTGTTATTACCGGTCTTTGATTGGCAAAAGGCATCGTACCTTTACCCTGTATGCCGAAACCTTTATCACAGATCACATTTGATTTTGCAGCCCCTGAGGATGTAAAAGATACAAATGAGCACGTTGAAGTCGTTACTGCAACAGAACAACCCGTAATGGATGTAAATGAACCGGAGGTGACTATGCAGGAAGAAATAAAGGAAACAGGAGAGATGCAACCCATACCAGGCAAACGTGGCCGTAAATCGCTGAAGGAGATCAGCCTGAATGCCGACCTCGTACAGGTGCCTGATGACGATATCCTTTTTAAAAAACAATACTACTCTATCGGGGAAGTGGCCACTATGTTCCGGGAGAACCAGTCGCTGATCCGCTACTGGGAAACGGAATTCGATATCCTCCAGCCCCGCAAGAACCGGAAGGGAGACCGTTTTTTCCGCCCGGTCGATATCAAGAACCTGGTGCTGATCTATGACCTGCTCCGCCGTCGCAAATTCACCATCGAAGGCGCCAGGGAATACCTCAAAAAGAACAAAAAAGCCGAAGAAAAATTCGCGATGATCCGCTCTCTGGAGAAGATCAGGGGGTTCCTGCTGGAATTGAAGGCGAGTCTTTGACAGTCTTCAGTCATCAGTCCACAGTTCACAGTCAGTTTTCCTTTAGCATAAAGATTACTACAAAAAATAGGGTTTCTAGTGATTGTTGGCTGACGACTGACGACTGCCGACTGAACTTGCAACTTTAACACCCGCTCTCTCATCTTTCAACCGTTCCCATTTACATTTGCCGGATATAATCTCCTTTATGAAGAAATTTTTGCCCGTTTTTATCTTTACCCTCTTATATGCCGGTTCGGCAACCGCGCAAGCCCAGTTCGAAGTATTGGTGGAACGTCCAAATGAGAAATCGCTGAAAGGGATCATTACCCGGGAAGTGCTGGTTAGCGATACGTCCTTTAAGTGGTTTGCGGTGAACCAGAAAGGATATACTCCCAACGCAACCGCTGTTGAAGGGCTGAAGGCCAATAAAGATTCGGTGGAGTTACTGGTTTTTATGGGCACCTGGTGCGAAGATTCCCATTTCATCATTCCCCGCTTCTTCTCGCTGATCGATGCGGCCGGTTTTCCCAATGAGCGGGTCACTCTGGTGGGTACCGACCGGAACAAAAAAACCCTCAGCCATCTTTGCGAAGCGCTGAATGTGACAAATGTTCCCACCATTATCGTGATGAAAAAAGGGAAAGAGAAAGGCAGGGTGATCGAATATGGCAGTTCCGGCATGTTCGACAAGGAACTGGGCGCGATCCTTTTCAGTAGCAACTAAATCTCCCGCGTCAGGCGTATATCAGTGCTGGCCCCTGCCAGTTCCACTTTCAGCTCCTCCAATAAATGCAGGCTCTGCAGGTTTATTTCCTGTTTGACGGCATTGAACTCATTAATAGTGAACGGTGCGGTATAATATTCGGCCACAATGATGATGGCATGATTAGATATATCCGACAGGTACACATGGGCGCTTTCCACATCCGGGCGATCAACGATCCTTTTAATTCCCGTCACCAACTTTTCAACCTCAGCCGTGCGAGCCTGCAAACTGATCTCCAGTTTCAGGTCGCCCCTGCGCTGCGTCCGGTGGGTCAGGTTATCCAGAATGCTGTCGACCATCTGTTTATTAGGTACGCTGACATATGTTTTCTGGTCGGTCCTGATGCGGGTGCTTCGCAGTCCGATCTTTTCAACGGATCCGGTCACCTGCTGCACTTTCACGAGATCGCCGGTAGTAAATGGCTTGTCAAAGAAAATGATAAAGGAGGCGATAAGGTTCTCAAGGCTTTCCCGCAGTGCCAGGGCAATAGCTGCACCCACAATACTCAGACCGGTAAGCAGTCCCCCGATATTCAGCCCGAATGCATAGCGCAGCACCAGCATGATACCGATGATGACAAGGATGACCTTGAAAAAATCCTTGAAGAACACAATGAGCTGGTTATCGGACTGGTCAGGTGTCAGGTTCGCTTTGATCTCCAGTATCAGGGCGATGAAATCAATGATCCGTATCAGCAGGCTGGTGAAAGAAACGATCAGGATGATATTACCCAGACAGTGAACGATTTCTTTCACTGTGAATTTATATACCTCGACATTCAGCACCCCGGGAAAGTTGAGTTTATAGAGGGCTACCACTGATACCAGTATGGCCAGGAAAAAGCCAAGGGGCCTCACGACCAGCTTGACGAAAGATTGCCGGTCAACTTCTTTCCAGATCTTTTGTACGATCTTGTATAATAGCCCGGCGATATAACGTGAAATAAAGCGTTTCAGTAACCACACAAAGAGTATGACCCCCGCTACCGTGAGATAGTCCCTTACCCTATTATCCAGCCAGATCTGTTCGAGGAAATCATTCATGCCGTATCGCTTTACGGCATAAAAATATTGAATTGGCAGCAGACGGGAGCTTACTGTAGTGAGTAGATATATATGCAGCTTTCCCCGCCTTCACAGCCGGGTTTGAGAGCATAAAGCCGGGTGGAACTGAAATTGAAACTATGGCTTTGACGTATGGGTTCCGGCAGTTTCCAGTCATCTACACGGAAACTGCTGATCTCGTACCGGTTAAGCGTATCGGCCTTGGATCCGAAAATATATTTGCCACTCACTTTGAAGTTTTGCCAGTTTTGGATCAGGATGCCGTTTTTCAGCGCCCCGAAATAATCAAACACATAGACTCCTTTGGCAGGATCATAGAGATAGACATACTTATTCTCATCGGAGATCTTCACCGGGGTGATGGCCTGCCCCAGCAGCAGGCGAAAATCAGCTGTTTCCTGCAGCAGTCTGCCATCCTCATCGATCTTTTTCAGTTTGGCTTCGAATTCATCATACACCCAGATCTTGTTATCATAAGACTGGCCGATGGTCCTTGCCTGCAGGATCCCCGCTTTCCGGAGATCCACGGTATTGACCACATTCAGGAAACGGTCCAGCATCACCACCGTCGCGAAATCGCGATAATATAAAAGCACTTTCAGGGGATTGGACACATCAATGAGCGTAGCCTGCCCGAATTTCCTTACGTCGTTGTAGATGGCAACCGAATCGCCGTTGGAATTGAATTTTTTGACCTGGTTACGGCTATTCAGCACATACAGGTTGTCGAGATTGTCAATGGTAAAATTCACAATATCACCCCGCAGCACCCTGACCTGGCGAAAGCTGGTATCCTGCTGCGACATTCCGGTAAGCGTAGCCAGGCATAGAACAATAAATATGATCCCGATTTTTTTCATTCACTTTCGTATGAATTTATCCTCCTGGCCCCTGAAAGAGCGCAGTTCCAGGTTCACGCCGTCGAAAACGGCATAACTGAAATAACGTATCCAGTCTCCGAGGTTGATGTAACGGCTGTCCTCAGAAAGACGATAATCAATGGCAAGGTGTCGATGCCCGAAGACGAAAAAATCGATTTTTTTTTGCCGCAACTGCTCTTTACAGTAAATGATCAGCCACTCCCTGTCCTCCCCGAGAAAGGTTTCCTCGGAAGCGCCTGTCTGGGCCCGGCTGCGGCGACTTAAATAGTGGGCAAGTCCCATGCCGGCAACCGGCGGGAGGATGCCGAAAAGCCATTTACTGAACGGGTTGCGGAACAGTTTTTTCAGCCGCTTATAACCGTGATCCCCCGGGCCAAGCCCGTCGCCGTGACCGATCAGGAATTTCTTCCCGTTGCGATCAAATTCCCGGGGCTCATAATAAACAGGGATATCAAGTTCTTTTTGAAAATAATCCCGCATCCACATATCGTGGTTGCCGGCGAAGAAATGAAGAATGACCCCATTGTCACTCAGTTCCGCCAGTTTACCGAGCAGGCGGACAAATCCCTTGGGGACCACCTTCCTGTATTCATACCAGAAGTCAAACATATCCCCCACCAGGAAGATCTCGGCAGCATCCTGTTTGATCTCTTCCAGGAACTGAACGATTAACTTTTCTCTTGTAAGGCTGGTGGCATGGTCGGGCGCACCGAGATGGAAGTCGGAAAG
>CAZEZE010000032.1:0-6085 GCA_964516445.1 uncultured Chitinophaga sp.
TCTTCATGAAAACCCTGGCATTCTGTGCATTTATTAGGTGTGATGTAATAAATATCCGTCGATACCGGGGCATTTTTCTGGTCAGCATCCACCACGGTGCCTTCCATTAGAGTGTAGGAACCTTTGACTGTGGTACCATCTGAAACGGCCCACTCCACGCCACCCTCATAAATGGCATTATTGGGACATTCAGGTTCGCAGGCGCCGCAATTGATACATTCTTCTGTGATCTTGATAGCCATAAAACTTTTTTACGGGTTGAAACAAAAATTTACAGTGCTAAGATTACTTTTTTTGGTCTTAGTGGATCCTATCCCTGATTTCCGTGCCGGATATGGTATTTTGCACGTGAATTGCAGGGATAATGACCTGCTGCAAAATTAACCAACAGGGATGAATTTACCATACCGAATTGATTTATTGTCAAGGCTCGGGGAATATATTTCCGGAGATGCAGAAGACTGGCAACAGGCAAAAGAAAAAGCCGCCGTCGAAAATGGCTGGTTCATCCCCGGGTTTGTGGAACTGGCCGCTCAAAACATCAGCCGGTCATTCCTGCAGAAAGAAATCCTGCAGGAATGGGTCGCCCGTTATCCTGGCACCGGAACAGATAAAACTCCCAGAAACGTAGGCATCATCATGGCCGGGAACCTGCCCCTGGTTGGTTTTCACGACTGGCTGGCCGTATTCATCAGCGGACACCGGGCGATAGTGAAGCCTTCCTCCCGCGACCAGGTACTCATCAAACACCTGGTTGAAATGATCGGGGAATGGGATAAAGAAGCCGGAACGATGACCCGGTTCGCAGAAATGCTGAAGGGATGCGACGCCTATTTTGCAACGGGTAGCAATAATTCATCCCGTTACTTCGACTACTATTTCGGGAAATACCCGCATATTATTCGCCGTAACAAAACCTCCGTTGCCCTGCTGACGGGTAAGGAAACACCGGGCGAACTGGAACTCCTGGCCGATGATGTGCACCAGTATTTCGGACGGGGATGCCGCAACGTGACCAAGATCTATGTGCCCGAGGGATATGATTTCATACCCCTCCTGGAAGCGTTCCGGAAATACAATTACCTGGCCGATCATCACAAATACAAAAACAACTACGATTACAACCTCGCCCTTCACCTGCTCAATAAAAAATATTACATGACCAATGGCTCCCTCCTGCTGGTGGAGGAACCCGCCCTGTACTCGCCCATCAGCCAGCTTAACTATGCCTATTACACGGACCGGGAGCAATTGGAATCAACGCTGCAACCGTTACCCGACCTGCAATGTATCGTTGGGCAGGGCCATACCCCCTTCGGCAGGGCCCAGGCCCCGGGGATCGCAGATTATGCGGATGGAATTGACACGATGTCTTTTCTGTCAAACCTGTGACAAATACGTGAAGAAGGGTATGTTTCCTGACAAAAATTCGTATTAATTTTATCCTGAAAAAGAAGTACGAAGCTCTTAGTAAAGATTTGTTAAACTGAACCAGCGGAAAGGGATACTGTTATGACAGTTTGTTACTTTGTAGAGCAGGGGCATGTAATTTGTGAAAGAGAGTCTTACTCAACCTTAAAAAGATAAAAAGCATATAACGCTATGAAACTAAAACAGATTTTACTCATCGTGGCCATCAGTGCCGTTTCTGCCGTTGGCAGTGTGATGATCTACAGTAAACTCGCCCCCGGGAAGAATGGGGACCTGGTTCAATCAACCCAGGATGGAAAATTACCCGTGAATTATGCCGGTTTCTATGACAATGCCGCCGGCGCCGGTGAACCGGTTGATTTTACAAAGGCCTCAAGTGCCGCTGTTCCGGCCGTAGTGCATATCAAGACAAAGATCCCCGCAAAAAAGGTGAGCAATAACCTGGGCCGCAACCGCAACAACGGCATGGAAGACCTGTTTGAACGCTTTTTCGGCGATGATATCTTTAACCAGCGTATCCAGCCGGAGCAAAGAGCCAGCGGCAGCGGTGTCATCATCAGTGAGGATGGCTATATCGTGACCAACAACCACGTTATCTCCGATGGCGGCGATGGCATTGCTGAGGAGATTATGGTGACACTTCACAACAAAAAGACTTATAAAGCAAGGGTGATAGGGAAAGACCCCAGCAGCGACCTGGCCGTTCTGAAGATCGACGGCAATAACCTGCCCTTCCTGCTTTACGGCAATTCCGATAACGTAAAACTGGGTCAGTGGGTGCTGGCCATCGGCTACCCGCTTACGCTTGAAACAACCGTTACAGCCGGTATCGTAAGCGCAAAAGGAAGAAGCATCGGCATCAACAGTCGCCAGAGCAACACGCCTATCGAATCCTTTATTCAAACCGACGCGGCCGTTAACCAGGGCAATAGTGGCGGGGCCCTGATCAATACCGACGGTCAACTGGTGGGTATCAACTCCGCCATTTACGCACCCACCGGAACCTATGCCGGTTATTCGTTCGCTATCCCTGTTAATATTGTCAAGAAGATCGTCAACGACCTGATCCAATACGGCGATGTGAAAAGAGGTTTTATCGGCATCAGCTATCCCTCCGTTGACTCTGAAAATGAAAGACTGGTAAAACAGGCAGGCCTGAACGATGGCCAGGGCGTTTACGTCCTGGCAGTTCCTACGGATGGCGCTGCAGCACTATCGGGTTTGAAAAAAGGTGATGTGATCACCAAAGTAAACGGCAACCCCGTTTCCTCAGGTCTTGAAATGAGCGCCCAGGTGGCCAGCTTTAAACCCGGCGATAAACTTCCTATAACCTATTACCGGAATAATAAGGAATACAATGCATCTGTCACCCTTAAAGAATCTGCCGGCAAACTGGATGAACTGGCGGTAGCACCTATCGGTGAAACACTTGGTGCTGAACTGGAAAACCTCTCCAAAGCAAAAGCTACCCAATATGGTATCGAGGGCGGTGTGCTGGTGAAGAAAATAACTACCGGCGGTGCTTTCAGCAAAACCCGGATGCAGGAAGGATTTGTGATCATCAGCGTGAATGATACGGACATCACGAGTCTCGATCAACTCGCTAATGCCATCCGGAATGCCAATGGCGGCAGCGTTTATTTTGAGGGAATCTATCCCGAAGCACCCGGCGCAGTGTACAGGTATCCGCTGATCCTCGAAGACTAATAAAGCATACAGAACCTTCAGTTCAAATATTAGAAAGCCGCTCCAGAATTTGAAGCGGCTTTTTCTTTGCAGTATTTAATATTCACTGAACTTTCGACTATCGTGTTATTTCTCATACACCAGGTATTCCCATGCCTGCATCTCAAATGATCTTTCAGCAGTGAAATCATTCGCGGCTCCGGAAAAAACATTCTTATAAATACCAGTCACTTTCGGATCCGTTATTTCAAAATGCAGGTCTTTTTGCGCAGAAAGGTTCAGCACCACCAGCACTTCCCTGTTTCCTTTCCGGCGAAGGAAGGCGAATACTTTCTCCGGATCGGTGGTTTTAAGGCGAAATGTCTGCACGGACGAATCGCCGCTGCGAAGGGCCGGGTTATTGGCCCGCAGGTCCAGCAAAGCCTTATAAAAATCATGTAATGCATTTTGCCCCGTCCAGGCAATGGTATCCTTGTCAAAAAATTTAATGCGTTTGGTATTGGGCAGCTCCTGACCTGAATATAAAAGCGGGATACCGTTCCAGGTGGAGCTGAAAACAGCAAGCGCCCCTGCCATGTTTCCGTATTTCTCATACTCGGTTCCATTCCAGCTGTTCTCATCATGGTTGGTGGTAAACCAGGCCCGCATTGTACTGTCACCAAGGTCATCGTACCGGGTGAGGATATAGGTCAGGGAATCCAGCGCGATCTCCCCCTGGTAAAAATCTTTTGCCTTGTGCATCCAGGTCCAGGTATAACTCGCATCAAAGGCCTCCCCGTATTCCGGGTTATCCAGTTCATCAAATTCGCCCAGCCAGAGCAGGGGCTTTACCGCATCCAGTTGCGGCCGGGCTTCCTTCCAGAAA
The DNA here is from genome assembly GCA_964516445.1 of uncultured Chitinophaga sp. Lineage (GTDB taxonomy): Bacteria > Bacteroidota > Bacteroidia > Chitinophagales > Chitinophagaceae > JJ008. The sequence continues at coordinate 3,983 of CAZEZE010000032.1, forward strand.
TCCAGTTCCACCCAAAAGGCCAGATCGCATCGGAACCCGTCAATATCACACTCGGTGACCCAATATTGCATGGCATCGATCATCGCCCTGCGGAGTTCCGGATTGCTGAAATCCAGTTCGATGATATCATCCATCCCGGAGGCGACCTGGAAATCCTTTGTTAACGAGTCCTTCTTATAATATTCCGGATGCTCTTTTGTCCAGCGATGATCCCAACCGGTGTGGTTGGCGACCCAGTCGATGATCAGTTTCATATCCATTTCATGCGCCAGTTTTACCAGGTCCTTAAAATCCTGCAGGGTGCCAAACTCGGGATTGATGGCCGTATAATCCGAACAGGCATAATAACTGCCCAGGCTCCCCTTTTTATTTTTTTGCGAGATCGGGGTGACCGGCATCAGCCAGAGTGTTTTCACCCCCATTTGTTTTAACCTCGGCAGTTCTGCGGCAAATGCATTGAAAGTGCCGGCCACCGTGTATTGCCGGATATTCACCTCATAGATATTGGTGGTATGTGCCCATTCCACAGGTTTATAACGGTTCATCATACTGCTTTCAGTTTTTTTGTTAGCCCCAGGTGCTTTTTTCTTCATCAGCTTACAGGAAACCAACAGGCCGGAAAAGAAAACGGCAAACAGGAAGCAACGCATAGTGTCAACTTTAGGGGAAAGATAAGAAGAAGTCAGAAGTCGGAGGACTGCAGACTGAAGACTGCAGACTGAAGACTGAAGACTGAGGATTGAGGACTGAGGACTTCGTTACCTTTGCGTACATGAAAAGCTTCGACGTCCCCATCATCTACCGCAGCCCGCTGATCAGTGCTGTAAAGAAAAAGCGGAAAGAAATGGATAAGATGAAAAAAGATTTCACTCCCACACAGCTGGATTTTGGCCCCCTGCAGATCTTCCTGGCCCGGCATTTCGGTTTTTGTTACGGCGTGGAGAATGCCATAGAGATCGCTTTCCGCACCGTGGAGGAAAATCCCGGGAAAAGGATCTTCCTGCTCAGCGAAATGATCCACAACCCGCAGGTAAATACAGACCTGCTGGCACATGGCATAGAATTTTTACAGGACACGCATGGCAAACAACTCATTCCATTTGAAAGTTTGTCACCGGAAGATATTGTGATGATACCTGCTTTTGGCGCCACCCTGGAGATCGAAGAAAAACTAAAGTCGCTGGGACTGCATCCGGAAAAATATGACACCACCTGTCCTTTTGTGGAAAAAGTATGGAACCGGAGCGATGCGATCGCGAAGAATCAATACACGATCGTGATACATGGAAAACCCAAACACGAGGAAACAAGGGCCACCTTCTCCCATGCGTCCGCCAATGCCCCGGCTGTCGTGGTGACCGATATGCAGGAGGCAAAGGAACTCGCTAAATACATTACCGGTGAAAAACCGGCTGCAGAGTTTTATACGGAGTTCAGGGATCAGTTCTCTGCCGGCTTCGATATCTCTAAGGACCTGCAGCGAATAGGCGTGGTAAACCAGACTACCATGCTGGCCAGCGATACACAGGCCATTGCTGATTACCTGAAAGAAGTAATGAGGGAAATGTATAAACCCGTAACTATTGAAGAGCGGTTTGCCGACACCCGGGATACACTTTGTTATGCCACATTGGATAACCAGTCGTCCGTAACCGGTATGCTGGAAACCAGGGCAGACCTGGCCATCGTGGTGGGCGGTTACAATTCCTCCAACACTTCCCACCTGGTGGAACTCTGTGAAGAAAAGCTGCCGACTTATTTTATCAATAACGAATCAAAGATCCTTTCCCCGACGGAGATACTGCACTACAACTTTCACCGGAAACAGGAAATACAGACCCAAAACTGGCTGCCGGTAAATGTGCCAGTAAAGATCCTGGTCACCAGCGGCGCTTCCTGCCCCGATGCGCTGGTGGAAGGAGTGATCCTGAAGTTGACAGGCTTTTTTCCGGTCACGCGGAGTATGGAAGAGCTGATCGAATCGTTTAATTGAAAAACGAGTACCCGGCTTTCAGGTACGCAAAAGCGCCTCTATAAGTACTTTACCGGCCAGCAAAAATAAATCTGCGATCTAAAGAAAATCGACTCCAAACTCCTGACTCC
>CAZEZE010000032.1:6185-13919 GCA_964516445.1 uncultured Chitinophaga sp.
GCCAGCAAAAATAAATCTGCGATCTAAAGAAAATCGACTCCAAACTCCTGACTCCTGACTCCGAACTCCTAACTCCGAATTCCCAACTCACTTGTAAAGTTGCTCGTAATACTCATCCACCATCCTGTTGCTGTCAAACTGGTGGCGAACATCCTGCATTCCGTTCTTGATCACCTGCCGCCAGGTACTGTAATTATCGTAATAGAGTGGAAGAATCTCTTTCTCAAGAATCTCGTATAGCTTGTTGAGATCGTATTCATCCTGTTCATGGGTGACCATACTCGCATAGTCGGCCTTGGGTACCACAAATCCGTTATGCCCGTGATTGATGAATTCCGGGATCCAGCCGTCATCAGTAGAGAAATTAACGGCCCCGTTCATGGCCGCGGTCATGCCACTGGTACCCGAAGCTTCGCGGGGTACGCGGGGATTGTTCAGCCAGACATCAGCCGCTTGTTTCATACGCTTTGACAGGGCCAGTTCATACCCGATCACCACTGCCATATTATCATACTTTTTACTCAGGTGCACAAGCTGGTTGAATTCGCTGATAGCCGGATGATCCACCGGGTAGGGCTTGCCGGCCCAAATGATCTGCACCGGGTACTTTGTATCCGTCATCAGCTGGTGGAACCGGTCCTCATCCGTTGTGAGCAAACCCGCCCTTTTATACCCTGCGAACCGCCTCGCCCAAACGATCGTGAAAACGTCGGGGTTGAATAATTTACCGGTCTGGTCCGCTACGATCTCAAAGGCCCTCTTCTTTAAATATTTCTTCCGGTCATCAAACCAGTAATCATCCCCCACTTCTTTGAACTTATACATCTGCTTGTCGGCCCAATAGGTCCAGTTCTGCGCATTAGTGATCGAAATGATCGGGCAGATATTCTCATACTTGCCCCACATGGCCCGGGAAACATGTCCGTGCAACTGCGATACACCGTTGGCCAGTCGTGCAAAACGCAGGGCCGCCAGTGAATGATTGAACTGGTCGCTATCATGATCATAGAGTTTCTTCACCTCTTCAACTGAAAGTCCGCAGAAATAACTCATTTTATGACAGAGATAAATATCATGCTTTTCATTCCCGGCCTCTTCAGGAGTATGCGTGGTGAAGACCAGTTTCTGTTTCACCGCGTCCATATCGTTACCATATTTTTTATACAGGTAGAATGCGGAGGAAACAGCATGCGCTTCATTCAGGTGATACCGGTCGGGGTTGAAACCGAGCAGGTCTACCAGTTTGGCGCCGCCTACCCCAAGCAGAATAAACTGGGCCACTTTCGTGGCAACATTGGCATCGTACAAGCGATGGGTGATCGTTTGTGATACATAGTCGTTCTCCGGCAAATCGGTGGACAATAAGAACAGCGGCGCTGTTTTGAATGTTTCCGGGTTCAGGTACCAGGCTTTCACCCAAACCGGGTGTTCATGTATCGTGATCTGGAATTTGATGCCCGTGTCCTCCAGAAAACTGTATTGCTTTTCATTCCAGGCCACATCCAGGGTCTGGTCCTGGTTGCGTTCCTGGTCGTAATAACCATATTTCCACAGCATACCAATACCGATCAGGTTCTGCTTTAATTCATATGCGCTTCGGAGATGTGAACCGGCGAGAAATCCAAGGCCGCCGCTGTATATTTTGAGGGGCTGGTGGGTAGCGAATTCCATCGAGAAATAGGCCACTTTTGTTGAATACTTATCATCAACAGGATAAGGGACGGAAAAGGACGTAAAATTCATAGTGTGTCTTGTTTACACGAAGCTGCAATATAAAGGGAAATAATGAAAAGGGATGCCGGGATGAGCTTCCTGTTGATATCCCGCACAACATGTTGAAAAATAAGAATATCTATCCGGGTAGAATGGGGTCATTTTTTGGCCGAAGAAGTTTTGCTGACTTTTTGTTTGGGGCGGGTATCTTTTTTCCGGGCAAAACTTCCGTTAAAGGAACAGTTCAGGGGGCGATAGGAACCGCAGCCTTCCAGTTCCTTCAACGTAACGGAACCGGAACTGAATATGAATTTCAGTTTACAGGGGTCGCCATCTTTCCGGTACTCCGCAGTATTCGAACCTGTGATCATCGCTTCGCCCTTCAGTTCGCCGGTGCATTTTCCGTTTTCCTTGTCAAAATGGATAAAAAAAGTTAGCTCACTGCTTCTTCGCCCATCCCTGATGGAAACGAGATTCATTTTTCCCGATCCGTAGTCGGCCGTCCATTTTTGCTTTCTGGAAAGCGTGTCAATGGGATTGATGAGTTCTGTCTGTTTATCTTCCAGCGCGTCGGTCATCACCAGGTAAAAAATCTTGCTGTCGGCATTAAAAGCATACACATCTTTCCCTTCGCTAAGGCTGCCATCTTTATTTTTACGCATCATGGTCTTGGTGATCGTATGACGCCTGTCAACGATCATTACCTGCTGCGTGGCGGTCAGCTGATCCGGCCGCAGGGCTGTCAGCGCGCCGGCGAAATTGTACTCCTTGTCAAACCCGAGCACCAGTACCGCCTTTTTTGTGCCAAGGATGGCTTTTACGATCAGCAGGGTTTCACTATTGGGACCAGTTGATTTGCCCATTGCATAAATACGGGGTTTGGACCCTTTACCGTAGAGTTGGGTGAGTACCGAATCAGGTATGATCTGTGTGAAAACCTTATAACTTATGAGCAGTGAGTCGTTCTCCTTTTTCGCTTTCTGCAGGCTGCTGTCGGCATAATAAAACGGGAGTTTCAGCGGTTCAAAGAACCCGATAAAATCCGTCGCTTCCACGGGGTCATCGCCGGTCATGGACACTTTTTTTTTGGATTTGCAGCCCGATAAACAAAGGAGCGCAACCAATCCTATAACACAGGTTCTCAGTTTGTTCATACCGTCTATCATGCCCCGAAAGTAAGCGATTTGTGCTTTCCGGTCAACAGGGAAATTCCGGTTGGCAGCCATGATCCTCATCCCCTGAACCGGTACTTCACAATGGTCCATAGAAAGCATCAGCCAGCCCAAAAAAAAAGAACGATCGGGGATCAGGCCACCCTTTATGACAACCGTGGTTTGAAACCCCGGGATGTTTTAACGCAGTGCCGTCAATTTACAATTTGGAAAATTTGAAAAATTATTTAGTTTTGCCTAAATTATTTTTTAGTCATGATGAATTATACGACCAGCGAGGAGAATTATATCAAGGCCATTTACCGCCTGCAGCGACAGGAAGGAACGGTGACGACCAACGAACTGGCGCATGAACTGAAGACCCGCCCCGCTTCGGTTACAGACATGATGAAAAAACTGAAGGCCAAGAAACTGTTGCATTACCAGCCCTACCAGGGTTTCCGGCTCACCCCGGAGGGTGCTAAAGTGGCGCTGATGATCATCCGGCGGCACCGGCTCTGGGAATTCTTCCTGGCGGAAAAATTAAAATTCACCTGGGATGAAGTGCATGAGGTGGCGGAGGACCTGGAACATGTCAGCAACAAAAAACTTATTGACAAACTGGATGAGTTCCTTGGGTTTCCCCGGGTGGATCCCCATGGCGACCCGATTCCGGATGCAAACGGCCGGGTAGAAAGTATAAAAAAGATATGTCTTACAGATTTACCCCTGCATACTTCCGCCAAAGTCAGCAGTGTAAAGGACCAGTCAAGCCCGGTACTGGAACTCCTTGAGCACAGGAAAATAAATATTGGTACCCGGCTGGAAGTAAAAAAGAAGTTCGCATTTGATGAATCATTGGAATTAAAAGCAGGCCGCTTGCCCGCATTCACTATCAGCCGCCAGCTGGCGGAAAACATTTTTGTCCGGTATGACACAAAATAAATATGATTATGCTTCGCTGAGCGAGGTACACCATAGCATCGATACCACCAACCCCAAAAGGACTGGCTGGAGAAAAACACTGGCCTTCCTGGGGCCTGCTTACCTGGTAAGTGTTGGATATATGGACCCCGGCAACTGGGCCACCGATCTTGCAGGTGGAAGCCAGTTTGGTTATAAACTGATCTGGGTGCTCCTGATGAGTAACCTGATGGCCCTGCTCCTGCAAAGTTTATCTGCCCGCCTGGGGATCGTACGGGGGAGGGACCTGGCACAGGCCAACCGGGAGGCTTATCCCCGCTATATAAACTACGCGATGTACGGGCTGGCCGAGATCGCCATTGCCGCCACTGATCTAGCGGAAATACTCGGGATGGCCATCGGTATCCAGTTGCTAACCGGTATGCCGCTGATCTGGGGAGTTTGCATCACTGTGCTCGATACCTTTTTATTCCTGCTGCTTCAGCGGCTTGGTATGCGGAAAATGGAAGCCTTTATCATAGCGCTCGTTGCCGTGATCGGTTTGTCCTTCCTGGTGGAAATCCTGCTCGCTAAACCCAACCTGGGAGAAGTTGCCACGGGTTTTGTACCAAGCATTCCCAACAACACGGCGTTGTATATTGCTATCGGTATCATCGGGGCTACCGTGATGCCGCATAACCTTTACCTGCATTCCGCACTGGTGCAGACAAGGAAGATAAAACGGGATAAGGAAGGTATCAAACGGGCGCTCAAACTGAACTTTATTGATAGCGCCATCGCGCTGAACCTCGCTTTTTTTGTGAACGCGGCCATCCTGGTCCTGGCGGCAACGGTCTTCTTCAAAACAGGCAGGACTGATGTGGCAGAGATCAAACAGGCGCATGAATTATTATCACCCATGCTCGGTACCAGCCTGGCTCCCGTTCTTTTTGCTGTTGCCCTGATCGCTTCCGGACAAAGTTCCACCATCACCGGTACGCTGGCCGGCCAAATTGTAATGGAAGGTTACCTGAAACTCCGGATCAGTCCATGGGTACGTCGGCTGATGACAAGGCTGATCGCCATCATTCCAGCCGTGATCGTCATCCTGATCAACGGAGAAAAAAATATTGACAGCCTGCTGGTGCTGAGCCAGGTGATACTCAGCCTGCAACTAGGTTTTGCCATCATCCCGCTCATCCATTTTACCAGTGACAAGAAAACGATGGGAGTGTTCGTCATCAAACCACTGGTGATCATTATAGCCGCACTAATTACCTCCGTGCTTGTTTACCTGAATATCCGTATGGTGGTGGAACAGGCCAGTTCCTTTTTTGCTACATCCGACAGCCTATTCTGGAAAATCATAATCATTCTGTCGGGCATTTTCTACCTGGCCCTTTTGCTGATCGCCATTTTTTACCCGTTGCTGAAAAAACAAAAAGAAGCGAAGAGCACCGTAGTTCATCCTGAAGCCTCGGCCATAAAGGAGATCGACCTTCCGGTATATGATACGATCGCTGTCGCCCTGGATTTCACCCAATACGACCCCAAACTGATCACCCATGCCATTGGGCAGGGCCATCAAAAGACTACCTATGTACTGATCCATGTGGTGGAAAGTGCCGCCAGCCGGCTCATGGATCAGGAAACGGATGACCTGGAGACCCGCAAAGACCAGCAACGTATGGAAGACTATGTACGGCAACTGAAGGAAAAGGGCATAGATGCCATAGGTTTGCTGGGTTTCAGTGACCGGGCCAGGGAGATCGTACGAATTACAAAAGAGAACAATGCCGGTATGCTGGTAATCGGGGCACATGGTCACACAGGATTAAAGGATATCCTCTACGGTCAAACAGTGGATGCGGTGCGTCATGAACTGAAAATACCGGTGCTGGTAGTGAATTTGTGATACCGGGCCTTTGCCGTTCATTTCAGGTATATTTCCATCTGCAGTATGTAACAGTAAAACGGGTTCCGGTGCAGCTGCTTGATGAAGACAAGAATAGAATCGTTCAATCGGAATAACAATGGAAGTAGTAGAAAGATATCTAACCGAACTCGGACCCGTCTGGTCCGCGCTGATCGCCACAACTTTTACGTGGCTGGTAACCGCAATAGGGGCCTCGCTGGTCTTCTTTTTCAAAACACTGAGCCGGGGGGTACTTGACCCCATGCTGGGTTTTACTGGTGGTGTTATGGTGGCCGCCAGTTTCTGGTCGCTGCTTAACCCCGCTATCGAGATGTCGGAAAAAATGTATCCCGGCTGGAGCTGGATGCCGGCTTCGGTAGGTTTCCTGCTGGGCGCTATGTTTATTTACGTTCTGGATAAGTTGACGCCACACCTGCATATCAATTTTGGTGTGGAGGAAACGGAAGGGGTCAAAACAAAACTGCATAAGACAACACTGCTCATCCTCGCGATCACGCTGCATAATATCCCGGAAGGCCTGGCGGTAGGTGTATTGTTCGGCGCCGCCGCCATCGGGATGGAGGATGCCACCGTATCAGGAGCTATCGCGCTGGCGATTGGTATCGGCATCCAGAATTTCCCCGAAGGTATTGCCGTGGCCATGCCCCTGCGGAGACATGGAGTGAGCAGGAGAAAAAGTTTCTTCTTTGGACAGCTTTCCGCCATCGTGGAACCGGTGGCTGGAGTGATCGGCGCGCTTGCGGTTATCTATATGCAGCCCATATTGCCCTTTGCCCTTGCCTTTGCCGCGGGCGCCATGATATTCGTTGTGGTGGAAGAGGTCATACCCGAAACGCAAAGGGATAAATACACCGACCGGTCGGTGCTGGGGTTCATCGGAGGCTTCCTTGTGATGATGATACTGGATGTGGCGCTTGGCTAAACAGAATTTGCCTTCGGCCTTCCCTGCGGACGCAATAAATGTTTGAACCGGCTAAACGTTTCCGGCTTGATGTTGAGATAACTCGCCAGGAATTTCTGCGGCACCCGCTGAACAAGTTCCGGGTTTTTCGTAACAAAATTTATGAACCGTTCCCGCGGAGTCATCTTTACAAGTTGCATCTGCCAGCGGTCCTTTAATACCATGGTATGGGTGATCACCTTTCGGCCCAGGTGTTCCATTTTCTTGGACTGGTCAAACGCGGCTTCCAGGTCACGGTAAGAAATAGACGCTACAATGCTGGGTTCGATGGCTTCTATAAAATATTCAGAAGGTGTACGGCTGTGAAAAGATTCCTGGCTGTGAATGATATGGCCCTCTGTTGAGATCTGTGTATTGATCTCCTCCCGTCCCTTCATATAATATTTACGGATCAGGCCCTTACCGATGAAATAAAGATAGTTCTCTATTTCCCCTGCACGGGTGATCAACTGCTTTTTCTCAATTTTTTGAACGCTTAGATAAGGTAATATGAGCGTGTTGAATTCTTCCTCAGAGAATTCAACAAACCTGCGCAGGTATTCGAGGAATGATCGGGCAGCGTCCATAACACTAAATACAACAAAAAGGTACAACTAATCCTTGATTCAGATCAAGCACAATGATGATTTTATGACCCGGAGAAGGATGAACGGTGCCTTTCCTGGCTGATTAGCAGCTCGCTATTATCCCTTAGATTTGCAAACCCTGCCCGCCAGGCAGTTGAATTGTAACACTTTAAAACCCTAACAGCATGCCCCAAAAGATAAAAGTGGCCAACCCCGTGGTTGAACTGGATGGCGACGAAATGACCCGGATCATCTGGAAATTCATCAAGGATAAACTGATCCTCCCATACCTCGAAATCGATATAAAGTATTATGACCTGGGGATTGAATACCGCGACCAAACTGACGACCAGGTTACTGTTGATGCGGCTAACGCCATCCGCCGGTACGGGGTGGGAATTAAATGCGCCACTATCACTCCCGATGAAGCAAGGGTAAAGGAATTCAACCTGAAACAAATGTGGAAGAGTCCCAATGGCACAATACGGAACATACTCGACGGCA
>CAZEZE010000033.1:0-13892 GCA_964516445.1 uncultured Chitinophaga sp.
CTGGTTCCATGACACCGGCTATACCAGCGGCAGTTCCCGGGATCACGAGGATGTCAGCATCCAACTGGCCACGGAATTCATGAATTCCCGCCAGGTGGCAGAAGAGACCCGGAAAAAGGTGACCGGGTGTATCAACGCCACCCGCATGCCCCAAAACCCTGAAAACACCCTGGAACAGATCATTTGCGATGCTGATCTCTTTCACCTGGGTACGGATGACTTTGACGAAAAGAACAGGTTATTGCGGGACGAACTGAATGAATTCGGCGATAACGATGTTTCCAAAAAGGACTGGAGAAAGATCAATATCCGTTTCCTGGAACGACATGAGTATTTCACACCTTATGGCAAAGAAAAACTGCAACCGGTGAAAGACCGTCATCTTGCAGAACTTCTTGAAAAAGACAATAAAAAGCATGACATCATGAAACCTGAAAAAAAAGAAAAGGACAAGGAAAAGCAAAAAGATAAGATAAAGGACCCCGTGGCGGCAGCGGCGGCGGAGGAGGCAAAAAGGAAAAAGGAGAAGGAAAAAGAGGCCGACCGGAGTATCGCCACGGTGTTTCGTATCATGGCGCAGAGTCATACCAATCTCAGCGGGATGGCGGATTCAAAAGCCAATATCCTGATCTCCGTGAATTCGATCATTCTGTCGATCATGATGGCGAGCCTGTTTGAAAAATTACAGACAGACCCCCAGTTGCAGATCCCCGTCTCCATCATCACTATTGTTTGTGTAACCTCTATTGTATTCGGCATTTTGGCTACCCGTCCAAATGTTTCGCACGGCACTTTTACCCGGGAAGATATCGCCACCAAAAAAACCAACCTATTGTTCTTCGGGAATTTTCATAACATGAGCCTGGATGATTATAGCTGGGGCATGACTGAAATGCTTGGTGACAAAACCTATATGAACACCAGTATGATCAAGGACCAGTATTTCCTGGGCGTGGTGCTGGCCAAAAAGTACAGGTACCTGCGAATTGCTTATAATATTTTCATGTATGGGCTGATCATCGCCATGCTGGCCTTTGTCGTTGCTTTTCTGCTGCCGGCAGGTACTGAAGTGTATGTCTGAACAAAGCGTACTATCAAAATAAAATAGTTTATTTCACCATGAAAAAACTGTTGTTTCTCAATGTGGCTTTTGCCTTATTCTCCTGTAACAATTCCAAAAAAGACCCCGGGACAGGAACAAACGACAGCGGCAACAATACGGATGTTCAGACCCCTGTCACACCGGCGCCTGCCACACCCGGGGCGGGAGAAGCGGGTGTGGTTTATACCGCAGACGGTGTGGAGATTAAGCATAGCGCGTCCATACTGGTTACCAAAGACAAGGGCGGCCTGCAGGCGGATGCACCCTTCCTCTGCATGCTTACCTCCAATGCCGCAGCCCATAACAATGAATATGTATCTGTGAATTTCTTACTGGATACCAAACCCGGAACATACCCGGTTGTGGGTTGCAGCTTCCAGCGGGGCAAATCTCCCAACGATGAAATGTATGGCGGTTTGCTGGGCGGTAAACCTAAAATTACCGAGTATAAAGTGACTATCACCGAATGCAAAGACCTTGGCAGCAATAACCTGGGTGGTCATAAATGGAGCATCTCGGGTTATTGGGATGAGATCAGCATCAAAGCCATGCCGATCATGCTCATGGACGACACAAAAAAACACCCGGCCGAAGTTAAACTGGGCAAAGGCAGTTTCAGTAACCTGGCATTTGATGATAACTGGGATGAAATGCTGGAAGAAGGGCTGAAGAAGATGAAAGAGAAATAGTTATTGCGATAAACATCAGGCCTTTTATTCATGTGATAAGTGTACACCTGAAATAGGTGCCTGCTGCTTACCACAGGCGCCTATTTCGGCAAATGCGCGATCAACTCCACTTCCAGCCTGGCATCATGCAGGAACAACCTGGCTACCTGTACCCAGGTCGCCGCGGGAAAATCACCTTTATAAAAGAGTTTACGTGCCTCGTTGTATTTTTTCATCGCTTCCATATCCGTGGTGTACAGATTCTCCTTTACCACGTTCTGGAAACCCGCGTCGAAGCTTTTCAGCGATGCCTCCAGGGTTCTGTACAACCGGGTAATACCCTCCGGTGTTACATCCCTTGCCACGGCACCGGAGATGTATAATATGTTATCCACTTTTATCACCTGCACATACCCGGCGCTGGTATCCTGTTTCAGCGGATCGCCAAAATGCCATTTCTCTTTTTTGATCTCATTGTTCTGTCCGCGAAGGGTGCAGAAAAAGACCGCCTGGAAAATGGCAAAAAGCAATAAACTCCTTTTCATATATATTATTTATGTGAAAGTAATGTCCCTCCCCTGCAATAGAAAAGAAAAAATCCACCAGCGGTAAGTGGTGGATTGACACATCAGGCCGCTAATTCATAAGCGAACTAATGTCTTGAGAGTAGCGGCCAGATGCTTCATCAATTCGCCCTTCCCAGCATCTCTTCGAGCTTCATCAGCAGCTCGGTCTTGGTGATGGGGATACCCATGATCTTATTATAGCCTTTGGCATCCGTAAAATAAACATCACGGATGATCCGGATGAGCTGGCCGTTGTTGATCTCCGGGATCAGAACGGTTTCGAAATTCTTAATTATAGCTCCCAGGTTTTTGGGGAATGGGCGGATATATCTAAGATGTGCATGACTTACGGATTCTCCCCTTGCCTGCAGCTCGGCAACAGCCGACTTAATCGCCCCGTAAGTGGATCCCCAACCCAGCACAAGGATCTTTCCCTTCTCCGGGCCGCTGTCCAGTTTCTGTTCGGGTATATATTCTGCGATCTTGTCCACTTTCTCCTGCCGTATCTTCACCATCAACTGGTGGTTCTCGGGTTCGTAGTTAACGTTTCCGGTTATGTTCTGCTTTTCCAAACCACCGATACGGTGTTCCAACCCGGGCGTGCCGGGTACGGCCCAGGGTCTTGCCAGTTTTTCATCCCGCAGGTAAGGCTGAAATTTATCCTCCCCGTGACCCAGTTCTTTTTTGAATTTTACCGGGATTGCAGGCAATTGTTCCGATGTGGGAAATTTCCAGGGCTCAGCGCCATTGGCAATATAGCCGTCGCTCAGGAAGATCACGGGTGTCATATGCTGTACCGCGATCCGTACTGCTTCATATACCGTTTCAAAACAATCACCGGGGGTGGCAGCCGAAATGACCGGCATAGGACATTCGCCGTTCCTTCCGTAATAAGCCTGCATCAGGTCGCTTTGCTCTGTTTTCGTGGGCAAACCGGTAGAAGGACCTCCCCGCTGGATATTGACAATGATCAGCGGGATCTCCAGCATAACCGCCAGGCCCATCGCTTCGCCTTTCAATGCAATACCCGGCCCGCTGGAAGTGGTTACACCCAGCGAACCGCCATATGCCGCACCAATGGCAGAAGTGATCGCCGCGATCTCATCTTCCGCCTGGAAGGTTTTTACCCCGAAATTCTTATATTTTGCCAGGTCATGAAGGATATCTGATGCCGGGGTAATGGGATACGATCCGAGGAAAAGCTGCAACCCGCTTTTCTGCGAAGCCGCGATCAGTCCCAGGGCCACGGCCTGGTTACCCATGATGGAACGGTAAGTGCCCGGCTCCATCTTTGCCTTTTCTACTGAATACGTAGTGGTAAAGGTTTCCGTAGTGTCGCCGTAATTATAACCGGCCTGGAGTACTTTTATATTGCTTTCCAGTATCTCAGGCTTTTTACCAAATTTATCCTTCAGGAATTGGATGGTATTGTCCATATCGCGGTTGTACATCCAGTAAAGAAAACCCAGCACGAACATGTTCTTGGCCCTGTCCTTTTCCTTCATTCCCATAGTGATCTCCTTCAGTGCTTCCCTTGTCATCTTGGTCACATCCATTTTGATCACATCATAATTATCAAGGCTGCCGTTCTCCAGTGGGTTCTCACCCTCCGGGTAATTGGCCAGCCGGAGGTTCTTGGGGTCAAAACCATCCGTATTGGCTATGATCTTGCCTCCTTTTTTGAGAGCCGTCAGATTGGTCTTCAGGGCAGCCGCATTCATGGCCACCAGCACATCCACGGCATCCCCGGGGGTATAGATACTGTCGCTGGAAAACCGGAGCTGAAAACCACTCACCCCCGGAAGGGTGCCCTGGGGAGCCCTGATCTCGGCCGGAAAATCCGGGAAAGTGGCCAGGTCGATACCCATCATGGCTGTATTATTGGTAAACTGGCTTCCGGTCAATTGCATACCATCACCGCTGTCTCCTGCAAACTTGATCACCACATCGTTTAAAACTTCCTTTTTTCTTGCCATTCTTAGTTGAGTTATGCTGCGAATTTAAAACAAGTTAGGATAGCACGGAGGGTGATTTTTGGCAGGTTGGGGGGGAAATGTGAGAATGTGAAAATGTGAGAATGTGGGTGGCCTTTGTAACGGATTTCATGGCTCTTTTTCACCTTTTTCTCAGTGCGAGGTTTCCTTGGAGATGACACGCAGAGGGCGCGGAGTACGCAGAGAAAACGGGCACGGTTCTCTCAGGGTCCGTCATCCCGACAAAGGTGGGAACTGCGCCGTAAGCGCAATAGAAATCGAATAAAGATGGGAAAAGGGATGGCCCCGCTACGCTGAGAATCTGAATCATTTTCACCCTGCCTCTTTAACTGCCGAGGCAATTGCGAAAGCAGTCAGGCAGGTTTTCCCTCTGAGCGAGGTCTCCTTTGATGTGTCACGCAGAGATTCGCAAAGACGCAGATTAACAGTAGTAAATAATGTTCTCTGCGTACTCCGCGCCCTCTGCGTGCCTTATTTAAAAACTGATCGGCTACTAATACTGCCAATCTCAGCAACAAATTTTATATTGCTATCCGGCAAACCACTCATATGAAGATATTTTCCATTTTATTACTGCCTCTTCTCTTATTACCATCTCTTTTGCCGGCCCAGTCCGACGAAGACATATTTGAGGCCAACCGGCTGAAAAAGGTCTTTACCGAAGACCGGGTGGTGGCCACCCTGGCGGAAGAGGAATTCAGCTTTGACAAAGGCCGGAGCGAGGATAAACTCCCGGTGGTGACCGCAATCCGCAGCAACGGAATCAATTTCCTCTCACTCCGGGAAAGCGCGGGGATCCAGTACTATGATTTTTACAATTCCTTCTGTAAGATCACCTCTTTCAAACAACTGGAAAAAATGAAGGGGATGTTCGGGGTGAAAAAGAACTATAATGTCGGTTATGCCATCGACCGTTCGGCCAGTTCCAGCGATTTTTTCTCCGATGACAGCCGGGTAAAGTATTTTAATATCCGATTCAGCGGGTACGGCGATGCTACCCGCGTGGAAACGGAGAAAAAATATTTCGACAGCAAGTACCTCACCTCTGTTTATTTCCACAGTTTTTATCCGGCCAAAGAAAAGATCATCCGCATCAAAGTGCCCGATTGGCTGGAGCTGGATATCCGGGAATTCAACTTTGAGGGGTACAAAGTTGTAAAACAAAAGACCACGGAAAAGAATATGGTCATTTACAGCTTCAGGCTGCAGAACATCCCCGCTATCAAAAATGAGAGCCGTGCGACCGGTATCGCCTACCAGTTTCCCCACCTGGTGCTGGTGGTTAAATCGTTTCAATTTGAAGGTAAAAAGGAAAAGGGATTCGCGGATGTGGGCGACCTGTACAACTGGTATAATTACCTCTATAAAAAAAGTGTGAACAAACCCGATGAATTAAAAGCGAAAGTGACCGAGCTCACCAAAGGAAAAGCCGATGATATCGACAAGGTCAAATCCGTTTTCTATTGGGTGCAGGACAATATACGTTATATCGCTTTTGAGGACGGGTTGGCAGGTTTCATACCTGCCGCGGCGCAGGATGTATTTAGATCAAAGTACGGCGACTGCAAGGGCATGGCCAACCTGATTACAGAGATGCTGAAGCAGGCGGGATTGGAGGCTTACATGACCTGGATCGGGACCCGGCATATCCCCTACGATTATACGCTACCGTCGCTGGCGGTGGACAATCATTGTATCAGCACGGTCGTTGTCGGAGGAAAGGAATATTATCTCGATGGCACGGAGAAATATATTCCATTTGGCGACTATGCCTGGCGTATCCAGGGAAAAGAAGTGCTGATCGGGAAAGGGAATGCCTATGTTGTGAAGAAAGTGCCCCTGATGGACATTGATAAAAGCAAATTGCTGACCCAAACCCGGTTCGAGTTAAAGGATAACCTGCTGAAAGGTCATGTAAAAACAACCCTTACCGGTGAACAGCGCACCCGCTTTCACCAGTACTACCATGAATTGCCTTCAGACGAAAAGAAAAAACTGATCAGCCGTTTCCTTGAATTCGGCAATAATAACCTGGCGGTATCCAATGTAAAGACATCCGACCTCAACAACCGGGAAATACCGGTGGTGGTGGAAGGGGATATCGATCTCAGCAATTATATTATCACCGAAGAAAAGGAGATCTATCTCGGTATCGATTTTTTCGCGGAAGACCTGCGGGGTATCATTCCGGAGAAGGACCGTCAGCAGGATTTTGAACTCAGCTCGGCTTATGTATCGCAGGATGAAACGGAACTGGTATTACCGGCAGGTTATAAAGTGGTTTCCATGCCCGGTTCCATCGACGAGAAAACATCTGATTACTCGGTGAATGCCTCCTATAGCCAGAAGGATAATAGGATCTTATTTAAGAAGACCCTTTCATTTCCGACAGGCCGTATCCGCAGGGCTGATTTTGAGAACTGGAGGAATTTTACAAATAAGTTGAAGGATTTCAATAGTAACCTTATTTTGATTAAAAGGCCATGATGTTGTTTAAGGTTTAAGGTTGCTTACAGGTCTAGGCTTTTCTATTGGTGGTGAGTTTAAATTGGGCAAGGTGTAAATGATTTTGTGAATTAAAAATTTAAACAGATGGCAACGATTAAGAGGTTTGAAGAAATAGAAGCGTGGAAACTGGGCGCTGAACCGGAATTATATAACGCAGCAGGAATTTGATAAACTCTATGCGCAGGCTGTAAAGATCAGTGGATTGATACAACGGTTCATAGAGTACCTGCTAAAAACACAGATAGCCGGCACCCGGAGAAACCTTAAACATTAAACTTTAAACATTAAACATATTAATGAACAAACTTCTTCTCATATCAATTTCATTCCTCTTATTAACAACTGCTCATGCCCAGGACGATGACGACACATTCTCCCCAACGAAGCTTGAATCCATCTCCAAAAACATGAAACCCGTCTGGGATGATGCCGATGCAGATTTCAAGATCAATGCCTCACCGGAAAAGTGGAAAGAAGAAAGCGGTATCATCCTCGCCCAGAAGACCCGGTTCTCTTTTGACAAGGACGCCAACAAACTGGCCGTGTACGAGATCACCCGCCGCCGCATCAAATTAAATGACCGGGATGCGGTAAACTCCTACTCATCCGTCTATTTCCGGATCGGTTCTTCCAACGACGGAGCGGGAATTAAGATCATCAAGGCGAATGGTACCGTTCAGGATGTTTCCCTGCGCAATGCGGTTTACGTGGAGGATAACGATGATATCCCCTCCACTTTTACCCCGTATATCGGGAAGGCCAGCACTTACTATGATAAAAGCAAAAGCCGGGTGCTCTTTTACAAAGTGGCCGTACCCGATCTGGATCCCGGTGATATTATTGACTATGGCACCATCTTTTACGATGACAACACGGTGAAGAAGATGAATTATATAGAGTTCGACCCGATTTATTTTGTGTGCACCCGCGAGTATCCTGTGCTGAGTCAGAAATTTGAAATTGATACGGATAATAATTCCTTTGTGAATTCCAAATCCACTATGGGTGCCCCTTTGTTCAGGGAAACCGGGAACAGCAATGCCGATTATACCTGGGAGGACCGCAACCGGGAAAAAATGAGCGACACCAGGTGGGTGAACAGCCTGGTGGAATTGCCCATGGTGAAATTCCAGATCGTTTTCTCCCGCAGCGAAAACCGCTCCGATCTTTTCATCGGAGACCGTGGCGAACTAAAACAGAATATCAGCCCGGATGAACTCGCCAAAAAAATGAACAACCTTTACAACCGGCTGGATGGTTCCCTGTATTACGCCATGGCTAAGGCTTACCTGAAACAGATCGGCTATTCAGACCTGCGTGATGAGGATTTCATTCAGAAAGCGTATTATATACTCCGGCATATGTCACACTACCGGGCCAATGGATTTTCCAGCGAACTCTTTGTTTCCTGCCTGACCCAGTGCCTTGACCTGAAAAAGATCCCCTACGACCTGATTGTAACCACCCCGCTTACACTCACCAAACCCGAGAATATCATCTTCCGCACCGAGCCTGAATGGATGCTGCGGGTAAAGGATAAATATATTTTCAATGCCACGGTTTTTTCCAACCCTTTTGATTTCCGGGAAGAATACCTGGGCACAGCAGCCTATATCATTTCTCTCGGTAAGAATCCAACTGCCACTCCCATCACATTGCCGGCCAGCAAACCGGATGATAATGTGACCACCAATACCGTTACCGCCACCCTGGATACAGCCGCAAGAAGCCTATCCGTCATTCATCAGAAAGCCGTAACAGGTATGAGTAAAAAATTTTATAATGTACAAGCGCTTATTCACACCACTGCCCTGGATGATGACCACCGCAGTTATGGCGGTGAGGATGATGTAAGAGCCAGCATGAAAGGGGCTGCGCTGGAAAGTTATGAAGACAAGCTGCGGGAAAGAAAAAAGGAGGATAAGAACCGCAAACTGGAATACATGAAAGAAGCACTGGAAGATGAATATGAGTATATCACCGCCTACTCAGAATTCACCCTCAACTCCGATGGCCGCACCTGGCGCAAGCAGGAGCTGAACTATACCAATTCGTTTACCCTGGGCGACCGGGTTAAGATCGCGGGTGACAATCTCCTGGTATCCGTGCCCGGGCTGATCGGTCAGCAGTTATTTATATCCCAGGATGAGAGAAAAAGAGAAGCAGATGCTTATATGGGTTTCCCACGCAGCCTGCGCAACGTCATCAACTTTACGATACCGGCCGGTTATAAAGTAGTGGGTGTGCAGAACCTGAATATGCACATCGATAACGAGACCGGCACTTTTGCCGTGCAGGCCTCGGTGGAAGGCAGCAACCTGAATATCCTAGTAAAAAAAGTGTACAAACAGGCAACAGTTAAAAAAGAGAACTGGCCGAAGTTCCTGGAAATGCTGGATGCGGCGTATAACTTTTCGCAAAAGAAGGTGTTACTGAAGAAAATGTAAGCAGCACTGACCGTCATTCAATGAAAACATGATGTAACTTTATGTGATAGTGAAACATAAAATTTAGACCATGAACCCGTCTAAACAACTTTTTTCGAACCCCGTTCTGGAAAAACTGACCCGGACAAATGCTTTAGTGGTCATCACAACACTTGTTCTGCTCTCACTGGCTGTTTTTATTTACGGAGTTTTTGCAGTGCACATTATTTTTCTGACAAAAGTGGTTTATGGTGTCATTGGTTTACTTTCCTTCACCCTTGCTGAATACCTGATCCACCGTTTTGTATTTCATTCCATAGAATATTCGGAAAAAATAACATGGCAATTCAGGATCCACGGGATACACCATGCATTTCCCTCCGATAAGGAACGCCTGGCCATGCCGCTCCCGCTTGCAATATTTCTTTCCGCTTTCCTGTTCTTCCTGCTCCGTTTCGCCATAGGATCAACCGCCTTTTTCTTTTTTCCCGGCTTCCTGCTGGGATATGCCTGTTACCTGCTGGTCCATTACATCATCCACACCCGCCGTCCCCCTAATAATATTTGCCGCATTCTCTGGAAGCATCACTACATGCATCATTTTAAAGACCACCACAAAGCATACGGCGTAACGACACCGTTTTGGGATATCGTTTTCGGAACAATGCCTTCAAAAACAAGTAAACGCGGAGATCAGGCACCTGTGTAAAAGAAAAAGATAATTTTTAAAATTGCTGTTTCCTATGGCCGAATACAGTGGGTTAGCAATAGCGATCGCCTGGCCCGATTTTATCGGGAAACAATCAGGGGCCTGGTACGACACTCCCATGCGCTGGTTAGGTGCCAACAGGAACTTCCATTATAAAGTGGGTCATGCTGCACTGGTACTGGTGAACAAGGCAACCGGCTCTTGTCATCATTTTGATTGCGGACGCTATCATGCCCCGTTCCAGTATGGCAGGATCAGGGATGCATCCACTGATGATAATCTTGCCATCCAGGTAAAGGCACGGATATCCGGTAACAGGATCGACAATTTCCAGGAGATATTAAATGAGATACAATGTAATAAGGCGAGTTTCGGCGTGGGAGTCCTTTTTGCCGCGTATTGCCCGGTTAACTTTGAGCTTGCCTGGACCAGGGTCAAAGAAATACAAAACACCGGCGCCGTTCCATTCGGGCCATTCGTCAGAAACGGAACTAATTGTTGCCGCTTTGTCAGAACAGGGATACTGGCCGGCTTACCTCCGGAAAAATATCGTTTTAAATTACGATACCTGTGGCCCTTAAAACCAATGCCCATCAGTAATATCAACTGCCTGTCCAATAAGATAAAGATCCCGGAAGTAACCGCCCCCGGCGACAGGAAAAAATATTCAAATTCCTATACAAAAGAAAACGTAAGAGGAACACTGCCCCAACCGGCCAGACCGGCCTCCATTCCATCCAACAGCCAGTGGCTGAGCGGGGAGGTCATAGGCTCCTGGTTTTTACTGGAGCCGGCCACTGATGTATATAAAATAATCCGGTTTGCCGCCGATGGTACACCGGAGTGTTCAGGAATCTTTAGCGGGAAGGATAAAAATATTTTCGATGTGAAAAAACCTTTTTCCTTTATTCACTTATCACATTGCAATAAAATAACGCTGGTGCAGGAAAATAAAATAATCGAATTGCACCGGATCACGGGTTGACAGCTCTCTGTCAATTAATAAATACCGGCTTAGGGGTTGTTTCTGAAACACCTGTCGGTAACCCGCCTACTCTGATGTATCCAACGAAGCTTTAGCGAAGTTGGAAGTTCCCACCTGTACTTTGCTTCGGCGTACAAATCCGAGGCAAGCTCAAGTACGCAATTTTAACCTGTGAATAGTAGATAAGGCATCAATGACCCGGCTACGCTAATGCTTCGGCGCGCAAACCTGACTCTGAACTCCCGACTCCGAACTCCGCTCTGCGGAACTTTCAGTTTCCCAGTATTACTAATACTGTAGTTTTGTAACTTTAGTCAGTATTACTTTTTATATACTTGAATGCAAATACTATGAAAACAGGTGATTTCAAAGGAAGAAACTCGTGTACTTCTTTATTTTGCGATATTGCTGAAAACAAGATCCATATTGGCTGCTCTGTTAATTGCAGGTTTTCTATTAAAGGCAGCAACTTCCATTGCGCAGGATCTCAGCCGGACCGCCCATGATTCACTGCAACAAACCTGGAATAACCTCTCTTTGCCCGATTCAACCCGCCTCAGGGCTTTTCATAAATTGATTTTTGACCACTATGTTTTTTCCAACCCTGACCTGGCCATCCTGCTCGGCCAGCTGCAATTGGACTATTCCATTATCAGGAGAGCGAGGCGTTACGAGGCGGCCGCCTATAATGTCCAGGCTCTGGGGTTTACACAAAAAGGGAACGATACCATGGCCCTGGAATTGAATACCCGGGGGCTGAAGATCGCAGAGGAAATCAAAGACAGCTTTTTCATTATAGCTTGTTCCATGGATATGGGACATTCGAATTTAAGCCTGGGAAAATATGCATCGGCATTCAGGCACCAGCAACAGGCATTGAAAATAAGCAAACTGACTGGAAACAAACTGTTTGAGCTTTATGCGCTGATTAATATAGGAAACTGTTATTCCAATATCGGAATGACGGAAAGGGGCATGGAATACTATCATATGTCGCTGCGGGAAAATGCAGGATTTGGTGACAAACAGATTTCAATAACCGCCACTTATAATCTCGGCCTGATTAATTTATCCAAAAAAAATACTTCGGCCGCCCTGGATCATTTCAGCTGGGCTCTCCGGCTGGCAGAAGAAGGTGATTTCAAAAACTATACCCTTGGATGCTATGAACAGCTGGCCTGGACCTATGCATTAACGGGGAAATATGATACGGCTAAAATATTTAATGACAAAGCAAAAAGGCTTGCCCGGTTATTATCCTATGAAATTGGGAATGGAAACTCAAGGATGACCGATGCCTGGATCCTTAAAGGAGAAAAAAAGTATACGACAGCTAAGGCAGAAGCCCAAAAAGCGCTGGAAGTATATAAGATCTCGGGAAGGCTGGAAGACAGGATTGAAGCTGTAAAATTGCTATATGAACTTGCCAAATTAACCCACCGCAACGAAGAAGCACTGGCTTACCATGAATACCTTCTTTCTCTTCAAGACAGCCTGAAGAAGGAAGAGGTACTTGGAGAAATCCAACGCTCGGAATTTAATTCCAGGCTATTGTCCGACAGTCTTGCACAGGTGCAAAAAGACCGTTCCTTGCAGGCAGCACATGAAAAGGAGGTGGAAAAAAAGAATAAAACAAGGAACATTTCCTTTGTCACAGGGCTGATCATCCTGTTGATCGCTGCCAGCCTGTTTGCCAGGAACAGGCATATCAACAAAACTAAAGCCATCATTGAAAAAGAACGGGATCGGTCGGAAAATTTGCTGCTCAACATCCTGCCGGATGAAATTGCACGGGAGTTAAAGGAAAAGGGGAAAGCCGAAGCCAGGGATTACGAAATGGTGTCCATCCTGTTTTCGGATTTCAGGGAGTTTACCACCGCATCTGCAAAGTTGAATCCCCAGGAATTAGTGGCAGAGATCAATGCCTGTTTTGAGGCTTTTGATGCGATCATGGGGAAATACGGAATCGAAAAGATCAAAACAATCGGTGATGCATATATGGCCGCAGGGGGCCTCCCGGTACCATCGGATCACTCGGTAAAAAATACCGTGCTGGCAGGCCTTGAAATGCAGGAATTCATTTCCAAAAGAAGATCGGAAAGAAAAGAACTGTCGTTTGAAATGCGTGTTGGAGTCCATACCGGGCCGGTCGTGGCTGGAATAGTGGGTGTGAAAAAATTCCAGTACGATATTTGGGGCGACGCGGTGAACATTGCTTCCCGGATGGAATCAAATGGCGAAGTAGGAAAGGTGAACATCAGCCAGTTTACCTACGAGTTGCTTAAAAACGACCCTGCATTTGCATTTGAAAGCCGCGGAAGGATCGAGGTCAAAGGCAAGGGGGGACTGGAAATGTATTTTGTACGGTTAAATTAATACACTTCCACATTACGTTCTGCGAAACTTCCGGTTTCGCATCATCACTCACGTCCATCAAACAAATTTCCCAATCCTCCCAGAACACTTCCTTCTTCCTTCCGCTTGTATGTTCCATACGCAATGATGCGTCCTGCAAGTCTGCTGATGGGCAAAGATTGAATCCATACTTTCCCGGGGCCTTGCAATTTGGCAAAGAACAAACCCTCACCCCCGAACAGGAAGTTCTTCACCCCTTTCACAAATTCAATGTCAAACTGTGTACCCGGAGTATAAGCCACCACGCAGCCCGTATCTATTTTCAATATCTCACCGGCTGAAAGGTTTCTTTCCACGATAAAACCACCCGCATGCAGGAAGGCCAGACCATCGCCTTCCAGTTTTTGCATAATGAAACCTTCTCCCCCAAAAATGCCCACACCCAGTTTACGCTGAAAATGAATACCCACGCTAACACCCTTCGCCGCGCAGAGAAATGCGTCTTTCTGCGCGATGATAGTGCCGCCCAGTTCCCGAAGGTCCCTCGGTATGATCTTGCCGGTATACGGAGCGGCCAAG
>CAZEZE010000034.1:0-13372 GCA_964516445.1 uncultured Chitinophaga sp.
GGATTCTTCTTGTTGATCACATACAGTTTGCCCTTACGCCGAACGATCTTGCAATCAACGCTTCTCTTTTTTATGGATGCTCTTACTTTCATTGTTATTGCTTTATCTCCTAACTCTGAACTTTGAACTCAGAACTAAGAACTTATTTATACCTGAAATTGATCCTTCCCCTTGTCAAATCATATGGCGACAACTCCACTCCCACTTTATCACCCGGCAGGATGCGGATATAGTGCATCCTCATTTTCCCCGAGATGGTAGCCAGTATCTCATGACCATTTTCCAGTTTCACCCTGAACATAGCATTCGACAGGGCCTCGACTATTGTACCATCCTGTTTTATAAGGGGTTGTTTCGACATATTTTTTTGGGAACGCAAAGGTAAGTGTATCAGCGCTAAAAAAGAAAAAACCCCTTGCTTTTTTAGGGGTTATGTGGAAAAAGAAAGCCTTCCCTGGAATCTAAATCTTATACGCTGATTATCAATGCCTTTCGAGATGCACCTTGGTCATATCGTGATAAAGGTTTTGCAACTCATGAACGGCCAGGGGTACATTGAAATGGCGCCGGTCTTCCCTCCACCACATCTCAATATTCGAAAAATCGCCTTTTTTGGGGGTAACCAGGCGAAAAGAATCCTTTTTATACTTGACCGACCCGTCGATCTCCTCCCTGGTGAAGCCAAAACCAAGAAGCTGGCTTTCGTCAAGCGGGAGGGCTGTGATATCACCCGGGGAATACCAGAATTCCTGCACCCCGTTATCCACCAATACCAGGTTCTCCACACGATTCACATCCACCACGGTGCCTTCCCGGATCACGCCGTCATCGTTTACGGTAATGATATCTCCTGACTTTAGATTTCCAATTTTTGACATAGCAATCATTTTTGGTTAACCGAATATAATCAGTTTATAAGAAATTGAAAAATGATGAAAATCAGGTGCCGGGGTGAATCCGGGTAACCTTGTTTTGCACCGAAAAAAATGAAATATTTGAACCACTCAGGCACACAGATGGCACAAATAGAAATAACTCTGTCCATGCCAGCGGCAGGACAAGTTGTGTTTTTCTCTGTGCGTTGAGTCCTATGTGGTTCAACATCTAATCACATGGGTAAACAGCAATTCCGGGATTAAAACCGTAATTTCAGTCATCACCAAACCACAACCAGCATATGAAAAAGAAGATCCTCAGCGTCGCTCTTATCTTATCCTGTATCGCAATGCTCTCCTGCGGCAGCAAAAAAGAGACCGCCGCATCCATCGCCCAAAAATGGTGCGACCTGAACGCCAAAGCTTATAAGGCCGCCGACGGAGCGGAAAAAGAGGCCGCTGAAAAAGCCCGCAGAGCCTATGAAAATGAGATCGAATCAAAATACAAAGGCAATGAGGCCTTCATGAAAGAAGTGGAGACTGAAGTAGAGAAATGCGAAGATGCGTCGGAAGGCAGGAAATAATTTTATCATTTACAGGTCTTTCGGCCGGTCCTGGCTCATTTTTAATTTCACGCCGAGAGCGCGGGGTTCGCATAGCCTTTTATTCAAACACTCCTCTGCGCTCTCAGCGGTCTCTGCATCGTATAATTCAAATTGACGGACTAAATTCCGTCACTCTGTTGTTGCTCAGCTGCGCTTCCGGTAGCTGATAACCGCCCATGTATTAAACCCGGCAGCAAATCCGGCCATCACCAGCAAATGATGACGGATATCTGCCAGTGAACTGCCCTTCAGCACCACCATCCGCATCACTTCAATGAAATACGAAACGGGATTGAACCGGGTGATCCATTGGGCCCATTCCGGCATACTGTCGATGGACGTGTAGAGGCCGCCCAGCAACACAAAAATCATCATGATGAAAAAGGAAAGCAGCATGGATTGCTGCTGGTTCGCAGAATATGTGGAAACCAATAAGCCCAGTCCCAGGACCGCCAGCAAGTAGAGCGCCGCAAATGCATAGATCGTCCCAAAATTGCCGGCAGGAAGGATACCGTAGGCCAGCCAGGCGATTCCCAATCCCAGTGTAAGAACAAATAACCCGATCAGCCAGAAAGGTATCAGCTTGCCGAGAATAAAATGATATTTTTTGATCGGTGTAACGTTGATCTGCTCAATGGTGCCGATCTCTTTTTCCTTGACGATATTAATGGCGGTTAGATTCGTTCCTACCATCGTAATTAATATGACCAGGATACCCGGAACCATGAAGTACCTGTAATCCATATTCGGGTTGAACCAATTCGAGGCCAGTACTTCCACTTGTACCTCCGGACTGAAACGGGGCATCTGGATCCATTCCATTCGTACTTCCCGGTTATAATCCTGTATGATCGCCCGCAGGTAGGCTCCTCCAAGGTTGGCCTTTACACCGTTTATGGCATTCAGTGACATAAAAAGCATGGCCTCGTCTTCCTTAACCAGGTTCTTTTCAAAGTTGGCGGGAACCTGCAGGACAAGATCGGCCTGGTCTTTCTCAATCTTGCCAAGCGCTTTCGAATAAGAAGCTGAATAATCTGTGAGAATGAAATAACCGGAGGAACCGATCTTATTGATCAACTGGCGGGAATAGGCGGAACGGTCATGATCCACTACCGCCAGTTTTATATTCTTGATCTCATAATCCGCAGCCCAGGGCAGGATGAGCAGCTGGATCACGGGCATGACGAGAATAAGCCGCAGGATCGCCGGGTCGCGGAAGATCTGGCGGAATTCTTTTCTCAACAAAAATTTCAGTGTTCTCATGCCAGCCGTATTTTAAAGCGTTTGACCGCCATGGTTAAAAAGAAAAGGAGCATGCCTGCCAGGATCAGCGTTTCTTTCCAGATGACGGTGAATCCTGTACCCTTGATCATAACCGATTTGACAATAATAAAAAACCATTTCGCCGGAACAATATTCGAAAGGATCCGCAAGGGCAATGGCATATTCTCCACCGGGAACATAAACCCGCTGAGCATGACCGTTGGCATGAACATTCCGATCAGGGAAATGAACATGGCGGATTGCTGGGATTCTGCGGTTGACGAGATCAGCAAACCCAGCGAGAGTGACACCAGGATGAACAGCAGGCTTTCCGCCACCAGCAGAAACAGGTTCCCGTTTATAGGAACGCCGAGCACAAAGACACTTAATAATAATATGGAAGCGATATTGACCATGGAAAGTAACAAATACGGGACCGCCTTGGCCAGCACCACCAGTTGCGGCCGCATGGGCGATACAAGGATGATCTCCATGGTGCCCTGTTCCTTCTCCCGTACGATCGTAATGGCCGTCATCATGGTGCACACCAGCAGCAAAACCATTGCCATTACACCGGGAACAAAATTGAAAGCGCCTTTGAGCTGCGGGTTATAGAGCATCCGGGTTTCCGTATGAATTGTATAGGGCAGTTTCCGGTTACCGGAGATGCGGTCCTGGAAATCCATGATAATGGCTGTTCCGTAATTCGCCAGTTGGTTCGCCGTATTGGGGTCCGACGCATCCGCGATCAGCTGTACCTGTGCCTTGTTGAAACGCTTCAGGTCTTCCCCGAATCCCTGCGGAAATACCACCGCCATTTTTATTTTCCCGGTCCTGAATTCTTCTTCGATTTCTTTATCGCCTGCCAGGTTCTTTTCAATATCAAAATACCGGCTGGCACCCAGTTCGGCCGAAAGTGATGCCGTTGCCGCGTCTTTCGCATGATCAAGGATCGCAATCTTCGCGTTCTTTACTTCATTCGTCAGTGCAAACCCGAAGATCACGATCTGCACCACCGGCATTCCCAGCAAAATGATCATCGTACGCGGGTCACGCAGTATGTGATGAAATTCTTTGCTTACAAAAGAGAAAAATTGTTTCATTCGCGGTATCTATTTTTTACCAATCATTCTACTTACATTAATCTGCCTACTGCCCAACTGCAAGACTGCAAGACTGCCCGACTGAAGACTGCCTAATCCCCCCTCTGCGCCTTTCTCGCCAATTTCAAAAAAACCCCGTCCATCGACTCAGCCTCATAATGGGTTTTCAGTGCCGCAGGCGTATCCAGCGCTTCAATCCGGCCATCTACCATGATGCTGACCCGGTGACAATACTCCGCCTCATCCATATAGTGCGTTGTTACAAATACCGTGGTGCCGCTTTCCGCCGCCTGGTAGATCATGTTCCAGAATTCACGGCGTGTCACCGGGTCCACACCCCCGGTGGGCTCATCCAGGAAAACAAGACCGGGCTCATGAAAAATGGAAACCGCAAAAGCCAGTTTCTGTTTCCATCCCAGCGGAAGGGACCTGACCAGCACATTTGCCTCTTTCTCCAGGTGAAGCTGTTCCAGGATAATGGCCGTTTTCTCCCGGATATATTTATCAGTCATGTGATAAATGCCCCCGTAGAATTCCATATTCTCCTTTACCGTCAGATCCTCGTACAGGGAGAATTTCTGGCTCATGTAGCCGATGCTTTTCTTGATCTTCTCATTTTCCCGGTAAACATCAAATCCGGAAACCGTTGCCTCGCCTGAACTGGGATACAATAACCCGCAAAGCATCCGCATCGCCGTAGTCTTGCCCGCGCCGTTGGCCCCAAGGAAGCCGAAGATCTCGCCCCTGTGCACGTCGAAACTGATATGATCGACGGCGATAAAATCGCCGTAACGCTTTGTGAGACCGGTGGCAGTTATGATTTTGTCATTGTTCATAGCAAGATTTAGTTGCCAGTAGTTAGCTTCTAACCGGATTTCATTAACTCAATAAAACAATCCTCTATATCCGGCCGGGCCGGTTTCGCAACGAATGATGCATCCCCGTGTTCCTGCATGAATTGTTTCAGCCGGCCTTCCCCTTCCGCATCTTTTAATACCAAGTGGTGATACTCGCCGAACGGATACACATTGTCCGTAAAATCCTGCTGCTCCAGCACACGCAACAACGGAAGCATCCGGGATGATTTGACCGCCCAGAGTGGCTTTGCATACTGGCTGATAATGCCACCCGGTGTATCAATGGAAAGTATGTTCCCGTTCTGAATCAGCGCAACCCTGTCGCACAAACCCGCTTCATCCATGTACGGGGTGGATACCAGGATGGTAATGCCTTCCCGGCGCAGGTTTTTCAGCATTTCCCAGAATTCTTTCCGGGACACTGCATCCACACCGGTGGTGGGCTCATCGAGAAAGAGAACAGAAGGACGGTGTATCAGCGCGCAGCTCAGGGCCAGTTTTTGTTTCATGCCGCCGGATAACTTTCCCGCTTTTCGTTTTTTAAAGGGTTCGATCTGCACATAGATATCTTTTACCAGGTCATAGTTTTCCTCAATGCTGGTATTGAAAATGGTAGCAAAGAAGCGGAGGTTCTCCTCCACCGTAAGATCCTGGTAAAGTGAAAACCGACCGGGCATATAACCTACCCGCTTACGGATGGACTTATAATCCTTCACCACATCAAATCCATCGACTGTAGCCGTACCGCTGTCCGCCAGCAATAAGGTGGTGAGGATCCGGAACAACGAGGTCTTACCCGCGCCATCGGGGCCAATGATGCCGAACAACTCTCCCTTCGGGACTGAAAAAGAAACCTCCGTCAGCGCCTTCACCTCCCTTTTCCGGCCATAGGACTTTGAAATATGGTCTACAGTAACAGATGACACTATTTCTTATTGT
Source organism: uncultured Chitinophaga sp. (assembly GCA_964516445.1). Taxonomy (GTDB): domain Bacteria; phylum Bacteroidota; class Bacteroidia; order Chitinophagales; family Chitinophagaceae; genus JJ008. The sequence continues at coordinate 5,643 of CAZEZE010000034.1, forward strand.
TTACAGAAATTTGATACATTAATAATTTTCAATAATTAACACTCCATGTTCAATACCCATGTTCTCATGATCACTCAAATGAAGATTGATCCTGATAGCAATCGGGATTGATCGTTGAACATTTGTTATTCTATTTTCATTTCAGCATACATCCCGATCTTCAGGTACCCATCATTCTTCACCTTCACCTTAACCGCATACACCAGGTTTACCCTTTCTTCTTTTGTCTGAATGGTCTTCGGTGTGAACTCCGCCTTATCACTGATCCAGGTGATGGTGCCGGGCAATTCGCGGTATTTATCTTTTCCATCGTCCACCATCACATTCACGGTCTGACCTAGTTTGACCTGAGCCAGCTGATTTCCGCTGAGATAGGCACGGAGTAAAAGATGACTCAGATCCGCGATCTTATACAATGCCTTACCCGGCGACGTTATCTCACCCTCTTCCGCGTATTGTGTGATCACTGTTCCGTTCACCGGGTTGACAATAAAAGCGCGTTGAAGCTGGTCTTCGAGCTGCGCCACCCGCTTTGACAGCGGTTTGGATTCACTCAGCACCGACCGGTTCTGCGTGGCCACGTTGGAGCGCTGCACCTGTATCTGCTGGCGGGTCACCCCCATTTGCTTTTTTACCACATCCACCTGGGCATTGATATCATCGAGTTGCTTACCGGTGGCCGCATCGGCTTTGATGAGGTTCTCCACCCGCTGTTTTTCATGCAGGAGATTGTCGAGCTGCGACTGCTGCACCTGCAACTGGTTTTCCAGCAACTGCACCTGCGGGCCCACATCCGCCGTTCTTTCCCGCAGCGATTCGATACTGGCTTCTACCTGCTCCTTCTGCAGGGAAAGATTGCCCGCATCCACCATCCCCACAATGCTGTCTTTAGCCAGCACCGACCCCTCTTCAATACTGAGCTGCATGATCTTTCCTCCGAGCTCGGAAGAAACGATCACTTCATCCGCTTCAAACGTCCCGGAAGCATCGCCGCGGTTGCCGTTGTTGTTGCAGGATGCAAGGATAAACGCTGCAATAAGACCAATTGAAAAAATTTTGTTCATTTTCGTCATTTTTTAAATTTATTCGAAATGTTCTCCGAAGGAGTCCTTTGGAGAACATTTCTTAAAAAATCCCTGAGAATTTTCATTTCCCCAAAACCGTTTGATAGTTTATCCGCGCCTGCAGCAGCTGCACCTCATGCAGAATCAGCGACTGCCTTGCCTGGTCCTCCGCGTTCACTTCCCGCAGGTAATCGTTGGCCGTGATCACCCCGTTCTCCAGTTGCGCCTTTGCCGCCTCCTTTACGCTGATGCGCAGCCCGATGATCTCCCTGTCCGTGCTTATCAGTTTCACCATTTTATCGATCTCCGATTGCTGTTGCTTCAATTGTGTATGGGTATTCAGCAGGAAGACATCCTTTTGGTTATTGATGATCTTCTGGCTGAGTTCAATTATTTTTTTCTCCCGCTTTTGCAGGTACAGTCCGCCGAATGACCAGTTGAGCCTGACCCCTGTGGTGTAAAAGAGATCGAATTCGTTATTCAGAAAATTGAGCCCCGGCCGGCCATAACCTCCCTGGAAGAAGAGGCTGGCTTTGGGCCTGTTCTTCGCGTCGATCAGGCTGAACTGGCCGCCCAGTAATTTTTCCTGCGCGGAAAATAATTTCATTTCAGGTCGTTGAATTTCTACGTCAACCGGCACTGCGTTCACTACTGGTTTTTCGAGTTGCTGATCCTCCGGAAGGGATTGCCCAAGAAAAAGTCCCAGTACATCCATGAATCCCTTCCGGGTAGACCGGAGTTCAATGATTCGTTGTTCGGCTTTCAGTAATTCGGCCTTCAGCACATTCAGGTTCGACCGGAACGCCACCCCGTTATTAACCTGCGCCTCCACTTTCTTGATTCCATTGTTCAGGTCCGCTTTGATGAGGTCCACCTGTTTCAGTTGTTCATCCAGGAACAGAACCCCCAGGAAAAGCTGGTTGATCCTTTCCTTCAGTTTATAGAGTTCCACTTCCACTTTTTGCTGTTCGGTCTCTTCGTTCAGCTGCTGGATGCTCTTTTGTTGTTTGATCACACCGCCATCATAGATCAGCTGGTTCACATCGGCAAGGATCTTATACTGGTCTTTGTTAAGCGGATCAACGGCGAATCCCGGAACCGGGATCTTCACCTGTGTCACTTCCGACTGGTACGTGGCCTGCGCGTTCAGGCTGAGCTGCGGAAGAAACCCTTTCCCCAGGTTGTCAACTGTAAAAGCGCTTGCTTGCCGGATCAGTTGCCGCTGCTTCACCAGGGGATAATTCCGCTGCGCCAGGTCGTAGGCCTTTTGCAGTGCGAGGGGCTCCTGTGCCTGCACGGAATATTGAATAATAAATAATAAATAATTAAGTATCACCAGGGATATTCGTTTCATAAAAAGTCATTTCCTGATTGAGTCAATAATGAATTTGGGTATCTCCTTCCGCCGCTGTTCCATCAACCGGCTGAACTGTGCGTTGTTCAACTGAATATTGCGGGTGATCATCGGTTTGGCCACAAAGGGAAAGATGGTCATGCTGATCAGGTTCAGGAAAAGGTGCTGCGGGCTGATCTTTTTGATCGTTCCCTTTCTGATCTCTTTTTCTATCTGCTCCAGGAATTTCCCGGGCTGGAATTTCTTATCATCCCCCAGGAGCCTGTGCAGGAACTGATCCGGATCCCGGTTGATCTCGTTCATCACGAACCAGGGCAGGTAGGGATGTTCCTGCATTTCGTCGATATATTCGTTCACGAAGTTTTCGATCTTTTCAAAAAGGGGGGCGTCGGAAATAAAGATCTGGTTGATCTTGGGAAAAAAGCGCTGCGCCTCACTTAGAAAGATGGTCTCGAAAAGTTTCTCCTTGTCGCGGAAATAATAGTGCAGCAGGGCCTTGTTGATCCCCGCTTCGTCGGCGATATCCTGCATACGGGCCCCGGTCATTCCCTTTGTAGTAAACACCTTTCTCGCCGCGTCGAGTATTTTCTCCTCCGTAGTTCCGTCAGCCCTTTTTTTACTTTTAACCATTTGGTTTAACCGTTTGGTTAACAAAAATACAGAGCCGGAACATACCCGGCAAATTTTTTACAACTTTTTTTTCTTAACAGGCGCTGAGGAATTGTCTAACAGGAAGTTGGGGCAAATACCGCCTCTTTCAGTTCTGGCTTCGTTATAAATTTTCGAGCTGGTTACGGTAGCTTCTCCCCACGGGAATAGAAACACCGCTCACTTCAACCGCATCAGCGCTGTAGGAGTCGATCTTTTTTAACGATACAATGTAAGAGCGGTGGATCCTCCGGAACCGGGAAGCAGGTAATAACGCTTCGATCTCATGGGTGCTCATTTTGGTAAGAAAGGTCTTGCGGGTGGTGACCACTTTAATATACTCCAGCTGGCTTTCAATGTAAAGGATCTCATCGAATGGTACCCTGACCTTTTTCTTATACGCCTGCAGGAAAAGATGATCCTTTGCTTCCGTAGCTGCTGTGGCCACGGGAACAATGCTCCTGGCGCTGTTCACTTTGTTTACCGCGACTAAAAAACGTTCAAACTCGATGGGTTTTAAAAGGTAGTCGGTAACATTCAGGTTAAATCCCTCCACGGCATACTGGTGATAGGCCGTGGTGATGATCACCGCCGGGGGACGCGTAAGTGTTTTTAAAAAGGCCATCCCTTTCAGTTTCGGTAAATGTATATCCAGGAAGATGAGGTCAGTAGTATGTTCCCGCAGGTATTCAGTGGCCAGGATGGCATCCTTAAATGTGCCCTGGAGTGACAGGAAGGGAACCTGGGAAATATAATCCGTCAGTACTTTTACCGCCAGCGGTTCATCTTCCACTATGATGCATTTTATCTTAGACATGGCTCGCGAGATTGATGGTAAGGATGGCCTTAAATTCATTTGCCGCAGGGCGAAGTTCCAGCTTATATTCCTTATAGAGCAATTCCAGTTGCCGCCGCAGATTGGATAAACCTATATTTTCCTTTACCTCCAGTTCGCCGGCATGCTCCATCGAATTCTTCACCGTAAACGACAGTTGCCGCTTGTTCACTGAAAGATGAATATCCACAAAAGGCCGGCCCCTTGTTTCCGAAACCCCGTGCTTGAAAGCGTTCTCCACCAGCGGGATCAGCAAGAGGGGCGGCAGGGCCTGTTTCATATCTTCCACATCATGATTAAAATTAACCTGCAACGATTCATCATACCTCAGTTTCTCCAGCGCGATATAATCATCCAGAATCCTTATCTCCTTTTCAATGGCGATAAACTCCCCGGCTGTCTCGTAAAGCATAAAGCGGAGGATCTTGGAGAGCCGCAGGATAGACTCCGGCGCCAGGTTATTCTTATCCCTTGCCAGTGAATAGATATTATTCAGGGTATTGAATAAAAAATGCGGGTTGGTCTGCGAACGCAGGTAATTCAGTTCCGCCTGCTGCTTTTCTATCTGTAACTGCTGGGAAACCTGCCGCAGTTTAATATACTGATAGATATGCCGGGCAATACCAAAAAAGAAAAAAGAGCCCGCACTCAGCGCCATCTGGTTCTGCAGCGCAATACTGAGGGATGCATAGGTCTTTAATGCCGTGTATAACCCCAGCTCTATGCCCAGCATCCTCCAGGCATAGGATCCGTAGGAATAAATCATTAAATGTATAAACAGGAGCAGGATACCAGTCAGTATATTGAAAACAACCGATTCCCTTTTTTTCAGCACAAAGGGGATGGAATATTCAAACAGGATAAAATTGATCACGGTCAGAAAGAGGGTCGCCCAAAGGGTATTGACGGCGATCTCCAAAAAGCGGCCGGGAAAATCGCCCAGCATGGTCAGGCTGACCAGGAAAAAAAAACCTGTGGCGACCAGGCAATAAAACAGGATCTTTTTTCTATCGTTTACAGGCTGCATTCAGGCATTTATATCATAAATATCGTCAAATCCCGCCCCTTTTGCACGACTGGCTGCGAAATGAAACCCCGGGTCAACCAATCACCTGATTTCGTCAACCAGCGAAAAATGAAATGCTGCCTGCCGGCGGCGACACGGTGCTATTCGTTGACCAGGACCTGCTGTTTATTGACGTGACGGAAACCGTTTCAGTAAACTGATTCATCTTGCGCCTGAATAATAAAAAGGGATTGAACCACTTCAAAAATACCCATACCAGGAATGAATAAAATAATAAGATTCGGGGAAGATGTTGAAGGTTACAGCATCCCTGTTCTAAACGAACGGGAGATAAGAGCAGCCGCAGGTATCCTTTTCCTGCTGATGTTCATTGCGGTATCCATTGTAGTATCCAACGGTAATTTTATCCTGCTGAAATATGCCGTCATCATTTTTTATACCGACCTTCTGCTGCGCGTATTCATCAACCCCCGGTTCTCCCCTTCCCTGATCCTTGGCCGGATGATCGTCAGTAAACAGGCGCCGGAATATGTGGGCGCCGCGCAAAAAAAATTCGCCTGGACGATCGGCATCGTCATTGCCAGCATCATGTTCATTCTCCTGGTTGTGGTCAATTCCTACAGCCCCGTAACCGGGATCCTGTGCCTGGTCTGCCTGGTTTTCCTGTTCTTCGAAGCCGCTTTTGGCATTTGCCTCGGGTGCCTGTTCTATCCGGTGTTTTTTAAGAAAAAGATACAGCATTGCCCGGGTGAGGTTTGCGGGAGAACCAAAAAGGAAGCCATTCAGAAAACTTCCTTTCCCCAGTTGCTGACCATCGCCGGGTTCATCGTATATATTTTACTCGTAGCGTTTTTCTTCAAAAATGATTTCCGGAAAACCCCGCACTACCTGTTCGGGAAACCGGTCACATCCATTTCAAAAAAATAAAACAGGGAGGAATATACCATGAAAAATATCTTTCAAAACAAGGGCCCGCATTCCCCCGTTTCTCTTTTTACGTTGCTCCTTCTTTGTGCACCGTTTTTTGCAACAGCACCGAGAGCACAGGAAGCAACAGGAAGCCGGCTTGTTACCACCGGGTGGCTGCAGGAAAATCTCGGGGATCCGGGCATCGTATTACTCGACGCCTCGACATCGCCGGTATTCGCGGCAAACCATATTCCAGGCGCCATCAACTACGACATATTCACCTATGGGGTAAAGGAATTCCCGCAGGAAGAGATCGAAAAACGTTACCGTTCCTGGGGCATCAGCCCGGAAAAAAAGATCGTTCTGTACGACCAGGGCGGAAGCTACCTGGCCACCCGCTTATTCTTCTCCCTCGAATATTATGGATTTCCTTCCAATCAAATTTTCATACTGGATGGCGGTTTCGCCAAATGGAAGGCAGCCAGTCTCCCGGTAACAAACAAACCCGCAACTGCACCGGCCAACGGTTCCTTCAGCATTAAAAACATAAAACGGGATATCCGTGTCGATCTCCCTGAATTCCTGGAAGCGTCCGGTAATACCACCGATAATGTTTTACTCGAGGCCCTCGACCCCAACTGGCATTACGGCACGAACCAGTTTTTCGGCAGGCCCGGTCATATCCCCAATGCCATCATGCTGCCGGCGGAAGACTTTTATAATCCCGACAAAACTTTCAAGTCTCCTGAAGAAATAAAAAAGATTCTGGCTTACCTCGGTATCGGGCCGGAAAAGAAAGTGTTGTCACACTGCGGCGGTGGAATTGCTGCCAGTGTGCCCTTCTTCGCGCTGAAATATTTACTGGGTTATACGAACGTCAAACTCTTTCCCGGTTCCTTGCTCGAATGGGCATCCGATCAGCGGGAACTCCCGCTCTGGACCTATGACGCACCTTATCTCCTGCGGAACGCCGCCTGGCTGCAGGGCTGGGGCGGCAGGATGATGAGGATGTATGGAATGTCGAACCTGAGTTTTATTGATATCCGTCCGGCAGATGCATTCAGTAAAGGTCATGTTCAGTATGCGGTCAATATCCCTGCAACTATATTCCGGGAAAATATCCATGATCCCGGAAAGCTGTCCGGTGTTTTGGGATCGGCCGGGGTTCAACCTTCGCAGGAAGCAGTGATCCTCACCGGCGGGGGGCTGACCAAAGAAGCGGCCCTGGCATTTGTGCTGCTGGAAAAGCTGGGACAGAAAAAGATCTCCCTGTTTATGGATCCTCAGGATGAATGGGCGGCATCGGGTTTTACGATACAAAAAGATACGACGACCACAGGTGCCGTCAATATTCAGCCGGGCAAGGCTGCTACCGGTACAAACTATATGGTCAATCTCCGCAAGGACATAATTATTTCGGATCCAAACTCAGCACAGGGGATCTATCCCAAAGTTTTCATTGCTTCCGGCAAAAATATTCCCGGCAAGGCGCCGGCAGGCACAATTGTACAGGTGCCCTATACAGAATTGTTACAAGCCGATGGCAGACCCAAAGCGGCAAAAGATATTTGGAATATCCTTTCAAAGGCCGGGGTACCACGGTACGCGGAGCTGATCTGTTTCTCAGATGAACCAGGAGAAGCTGCGGTGAATTATTTTATCTTAAAGCTGATGGGGTTCCCGGAAGTGAAGTTGTTGGCTAATAGCAATTAGCTATTAGCTAACAATCCCCCGGCTTCCTGTATGTTGCGCAGAATAATCAGCTTTCATTTTGTCAAAGGGATGTATTTTAGCCGCTGAAAAAATCAAATGAAAGCGGCTGTTCGTTCAAAATATGGCGGGCCTGAAGTGCTCAGCATCCGGGAAGTGGAAACACCGGTTCCCGGCGACAAT
>CAZEZE010000035.1:0-12698 GCA_964516445.1 uncultured Chitinophaga sp.
GATCGTGGCCCGGCAGTTCATTTTCCGCATGCGGGAGTTCGAGCAGATGGAAATGCAGTTCTTTATCCGTCCCGGTACACAAAAAGAATGGTATGAGTTCTGGAAAGCAGAAAGACTGAAATGGCACCAAAGCCTCGGGATCCCTGCTGAAAAATACAGGTTCCACGACCACGTAAAACTGGCCCACTATGCCGATGCGGCCTGTGATATTGAATTTGAGTTCCCCATAGGGTTTAAGGAACTGGAAGGCATACATAGCCGTACCGACTTCGACCTGAAGCAACACCAGGAGTACAGTAAAAAGAAACAACAGTATTTCGATAACGATATTGATCCGTCTACGGGCAAACCTTTTGGCAATTATATCCCGTATGTGATCGAGACTTCCATCGGTCTCGATCGTATGTTCCTGGCCGTTATCAGTCATGCCTATGAAGAACAGGACCTGGGAACACCGGAAAAACCAGACAGCCGCGCGGTCCTGAAACTTCCCGCAAAACTGGCTCCCGTCAAGCTGGCCGTGTTGCCCCTGACCAAAAAGGATGGACTCCCGGAGATTGCCGAAAAGATCATGGCGGATTGCCGGTCACATTTCCGTTGTTTTTATGAGGAAAAGGACTCTATCGGAAAGCGATACCGCAGGATGGACGCCCTGGGTACACCTTTCTGCGTAACGGTTGACCACCAGAGCAAGGAGGATAATACGGTTACCATCCGTCACCGGGATTCAATGGAACAGGAACGCGTGCCGATTGGCAAACTGAAAGAGATCGTGATGGCTGCCATCGCTTAAAATATTTTTTCTCACAAGACCCCTCCACCCCGCGGGGCTTTTTTATGGAAACCAGGTCTTAGCCCAACCTATTGCCCGATAGTATGATAGGAATCATTTTTCCCCTTGAATTAGGTCACCTTTCCCCTTTTGGATAGGTTTTACTTTGCTGAGGTTTGAGTAGCTTTAAAAAGCTTTTTTACAGGCGGGAATTTCCTGTCTTCAAAATCATTATCATGGCTGCAAACGATATCACCAAACCGGTCGACCTTTCCATACATGCGGAAGGAACCGGTCCCAAACGAATCCGCCGTCCAGTATATGTTGATTTCATGCCACCCTGTAACAGCGCCTGCCCGGCAGGTGAGAATATTCAGGAATGGATGGCATTTGCACAGGCGGGTAATTATTTTGAAGCGTTCCAGACCCTGGCCGGGGATAATCCTTTCCCGGCCATCATGGGCCGTGTTTGTGTAAAGCCCTGCGAAACGGGCTGCAACCGGAACCATATCGACAGCACGGTGAGTATCCATGCAGTGGAACGGTATATCGGTGATGAGGCTCTCCGGCAAAAATGGGAGGTCCGTTTATCTGCTAAACAAACCGGTAAAAGGGTGCTTGTCGTGGGGGCGGGTCCCGGCGGACTTTCGGCCGCCTATCACCTTGCCAGAATGGGACATACAGTGGAGATCTTTGATGCGGGTAATCATCCCGGGGGTCTGCTATGGACAGGGGTACCCGATTACAGGTTGCCGAAAGAAATTCTCGACGGGGAGATCGACCGCATCGTTAAGATGGGAGTGAAGATCCGCCTGAATTATAAAGTGCAGGATATACTCATGGAAAAGCAGGCCGGAAATTTCGACGCGGTCTATATTTCTATCGGCGCCCAGTTGATACACGATGAGGGTTTTCAACACGATCATTCCGTTTATATCACGGATGCCTTTTCCTTTTTCAATGAGTCCAAAAAGAATGCCTCACCGTTCATGCAAAAAAAAGTAGTGGTGTACGGGGGCGGAAAACTGGCCATGTATCTCTCGCGTGTACTGAAACGGTTTGGTTCGGACGCTGCAGTTTATTTTCCCGGCGACACTAAAATGATGCCGGCCTATGATTATGAGACGGAGGATGCTTTGGCAGAGGGAGTAGATGTGCAGCTCTTCAGGGGCATCAGCCGGATCGAGAACAAAAAGATCATATTGGAGAAAATGAAGGTGGAGAAAGGGAAAGCTGTGGGTACAGGTGAATTTGAGTCCGTTGAAGCTGATGTGTTGATAATCGCGTATAAACAGGAATCCGATTCCGGGTTCCTGCGTACTGTAAGTGGTATAAAATTGAACGATGACGGCACGGTAATGATCGACGCGCAGCGAATGACCGGTCATGAGGGCATCTTCGCGGGCGGTGATATGCTCCCGGGAGAGAACCGGAGTTCAACGATCGCCATCGGGCACGGGAAAAAAGCGGCCAGGTATATCAATGGGTTCCTCCTGCAGTCGCCTTACCAGAAGCCCGAGAAACACCCGACTGCCAGTTATAAGAAACTGCATATGTGGTATAAGACAGATGCGCCGCAGAAGGAACAGGATAAACTGGCGCCGGCGGTGGCGGTAAAAAGTTTTGAGGAGGTTATCAGCGGTTTGCCGGAGCAGGAAGCAAGATTCGAGGCGCAGCGTTGCCTGAGCTGCGGCAACTGTTTTGAATGTGATGGTTGTTTCGGCGCTTGTCCGGAGGATGCCATAATCAAATTGGGAAAGGGAAACAGGTATAAGTTCAATTACAACGCCTGCACCGGTTGCGCGGTCTGTTATGAACAATGTCCCTGTCATGCTATAGAAATGATTCCAGAACCTGTTAATTCAACAACTGATGTCAACTAAGAATACATCCGTTGCCACCATTGATGGCAACGAAGCCGCTGCTTATGTGGCCTACCGGGTCAACGAAGTTTGCGCCATTTACCCGATCACGCCTTCCTCCACCATGGCTGAACTGGCGGATGAATGGGCCACGAAAGGGATTAAGAATATATGGGGCAATATACCCGATGTGATAGAGATGCAGAGTGAAGGAGGTGCTGCCGGAACGGTGCATGGCGCTCTGCAAACCGGTTCACTGACAACCACCTTTACAGCATCCCAGGGATTGATGCTGATGTTGCCCAACATGTACAAGATCGCCGGGGAATTGACGCCTGCCGTATTCCATGTCGCGGCCCGGTCACTGGCAGCGCAGGGGCTTTCCATTTTCGGGGATCACCAGGATGTGATGGCTGCACGAACAACCGGTTTCGCGATGCTGAGTTCCTGCAGCGTTCAGGAAGCGCATGATTTTGCGCTGATCGCACAGGTGGCTTCGCTGAAGTCGAGGATTCCGGTCGTGCATTTCTTCGATGGTTTCCGAACTTCACATGAGGTCAATAAACTGGAATTACTGAGTGATGAACAGATTAAGGCCATGGTGCCGGATGAACTGGTGATCGCCCATCGCCAAAGAGGATTGAATCCCGATCATCCTTTTATCCGTGGTACGGCCCAGAATCCTGATGTGTATTTCCAGGGAAGGGAAACCGTGAACCTGTTTTATAATAAAATGCCGGGTATTGTGGAGGAAGTGATGAAAGACTTTGAGAAAATGACCGGCAGAAAATATGAACTTTTTGAATACCACGGTGCAACTGATGCGGAAGAGCTCATTGTGATCATGGGATCAGGTGCAGAAACGGTGGAAGAAACTGTGAATGCGCTGAATTTATCCGGCCGGAAAACCGGAGTGATCGTGGTTCGCTTGTACCGGCCGTTCTCACTGGAACATTTGATAAAAGGGTTACCTGCTTCAATAAGATCGATCGCCGTACTGGACAGGACAAAAGAATCCGGCGCCGCGGGCGAACCGATGTACCAGGATATTTTATCCACCCTGGTGGACGCGTTTCAGCAGGGCAAACTGAAGAAATTACCCAATATCATTGGCGGACGCTATGGACTTTCTTCCAAGGAGTTCACACCGGCGATGGTGAAAGCTGTGTTTGATGAGTTGAAAAAGGAAAGACCCAGGAACGGGTTTACGGTGGGCATCAATGATGATGTCACATTCACCAGCCTTGATTACGATCCCACTTTTAAACTGGACGAAACTGAATGGAGGCAGGGATTGTTCTTTGGACTGGGCGCAGACGGTACCGTGGGGGCCAATAAGAATACGATCAAGATCATCGGGGAGAACACCGACCTGTATGCACAGGGCTACTTTGTGTATGATTCCAAAAAATCCGGCGCAAGAACAGTCTCCCATCTTCGCTTCGGTCCGAAACCCATCCGGGCGCCGTACCTGATCTCCAAGGCCGATTTTATTGCCTGCCACCAATTCAATTTTACAGAAAAAGTGGAGATGCTGGAATTTGCTGCCGTAGGCGCCACTTTTTTACTGAACAGTCCCTATGATAAAGATGAGGTATGGGGCAAATTGACAGGGCAGGTGCAAAAGAGCATCATCGAGAAGAAAATTAAATTTTATGTGATCGATGCGACCACCGTTGCCCGGGATACCGGGATGAGCGGCCGTATCAATACCATCATGCAGACCTGTTATTTTGCCCTGTCAGGTGTATTACCAAGGGAAGATGCCATCAAACAGATCAAGAAGGCCATTGAAAAAACATATTTCAAAAAAGGCCAGAAAGTGATCGAACAGAATTTTAAAGCGGTAGACGCCACCCTGGCCAACCTGTTTGAAGTGAAATACCCGAAAAAGGTTTCTTCCCGGGACAGGGAAATGCTGACTGTATCAGGCAAGGCGCCTTCATTTGTACAGGAAGTGACAGCGAAAATGATGTCAGGTCATGGTGATGATATCCCGGTGAGCCGGATGACCGTAGATGGCACCTACCCGAGCGGCACCACGCAGTGGGAAAAAAGAAACATTTCTGACCTGGTACCGATATGGGAGCCGGATACCTGTATCCAGTGCGGTAACTGTGCCTATGTATGTCCGCATAGTGTGATCAGGGCCAAGTTCTACCATAAGGAGTATTTGCAAAAAGCGCCAAGTGATTTTAAATCGGCGCCGATCAATGCAAGGGGTTTTCCGGAAACACAATATTCCTTACAGGTTTACCTGGAAGATTGCACCGGTTGTAATCTCTGCGTGGAGGTTTGTCCCGCCACTGATCCCGAGGACCGTTCCAGGAAGGCGATCAACATGGGCGAAAAAGAACCGATCCTGGTGAAGGAGCAGAAGAATATTGAATTCTTTGAGAACGTTCCCTGGAATGACCGATCAAAGATCGATTTCTCTACCGTTCACGGAGCCCAGTTCCTTGAACCGCTGTTTGAATTCTCCGGTGCCTGCGCCGGTTGCGGGGAAACGCCTTACCTGAAACTGATGTCGCAATTATTCGGCGACAGGTTGCTGGTAGCTAATGCAACTGGCTGTTCTTCTATTTATGGCGGCAACCTGCCCACTACGCCCTGGGCCATGAACAAGGAAGGCCGCGGCCCTGCCTGGAGCAATTCCCTTTTTGAAGACAATGCCGAGTTTGGATTGGGCATGCGTGTTACCGCTGATAAGCAATTGAATGTCGCACGGCAATTACTGGGTGAAATGAGAACTGAATTAGGAGAAGTTTTTGTGAACGAGGTACTGGATGCCAAACAGATCCTGGAATCAGAGATCGTAATGCAGCGTCAGCGGGTTGACAGCCTGAAAGAAAAACTGAAAACCATCTCTTCCCCTGCGGCAGCTCATTTGTTGTCGGTTGCCGACCAGCTTGTTCGCCGCAGTGTGTGGCTGGTGGGAGGCGACGGATGGGCTTATGATATTGGTTATGGCGGCCTGGATCATGTACTGGCCAGCGGAAGGAATGTGAATGTACTGGTACTGGATACGGAAGTGTATTCCAATACCGGAGGGCAAAGTTCCAAAGCTACGCCCACTGCCGCGACGGCAAAATTCGCCGCCGGTGGCAAGACCGTTGGTAAAAAGGATCTCGCCATGCAGGCCATCTCTTATGGAAATGTTTATGTGGCGAGAGTGGCCTTCGGCGCCAACCCTCAACAGACATTGCTGGCAATGAGGGAAGCTGAGGCCTATGACGGGCCTTCCCTGATCCTGGCTTACAGTCATTGTATTGCGCATGGATATGACCTGAAAGACGGGCTGACCCAGCAGCATAACGCGGTGGCCAGCGGTCACTGGCCCCTGCTCCGTTACAATCCTGTTTTAAGAAAGAAGAACCAGAACCCGTTTGTACTGGATTCACCCAGGCCGACCCTGTCGTTGAAAGATTATGCATACAATGAATTGCGTTACAAGGTGCTGACCATAACGAATCCCGAATCCGCGGCTGAGCTGATCAAACATGCGCAGGACCTGGTGAACCTGAAATGGAAAACCTATGAGGAGCTTGCTACAAAGACGGCGAGTGATTTTGTGCCGGTAGCGTGAGGAGTGGAAGTTTATTATGTACATAGAGTATTTAAGGTTTATAAAGTATATACAGTATACAATGCATAGTGTAAGCAGTAAAATATAGCAATATGAAATTAAAGGCCTCGTACATGGGGTTGGAAGTCGACTCCCCGATAATAGTATCCGCCTGCACGTTGTCGGAGCAGACAGAGAATATCGTTAAGATGGAGGACAATGGCGCCGGCGCCGTGGTCATGTTCTCTTTATTTGAAGAACAGATAAGAATGGAGGAAGCGCGGCTGAAAGGTGTGATGTCGGAGACCAGTTATGCCTTCCCGGAAGCGCTGGATTATTTTCCTGACCTGGATGATTTCAATGTGGGGGTGGATGATTACCTGGAAAATATCCGGAAAGCAAAGGAAAGGGTTAAGATACCCGTCATAGGAAGCCTGAATGGCATAACAACGGAAGGCTGGATAGATTATTCCCGGCTGATTGAACAGGCTGGCGCCGATGCACTCGAGGTGAATATTTTTTTCATCCCGGGAGATATTACCATGTCTTCGGCGGAAGTTGAACACCGCTACCTTAACATCATCGAATCCATCAAGCAAGTCGTAAAGATCCCTGTAGCTGTTAAACTGAACCCTTATTTCAGTGCCATGGGGAATATGGCCTTGCGGATAAAAAATGCAGGAGCCGACGGACTGGTATTGTTCAACCGTTTTTACCAACCGGACTTTGATATCAACGAACTGATCATTAAAACAGACCTCCATTACAGTGAATCTTCCGAAATAAGACTGCCGTTGTTGTGGATCGCATTGCTGTATGGCAAGGTTAACCTGTCACTGGCCGCCACCACCGGCGTGCAAAGCGCCGTGGAAGTGGTGAAATACCTGCTGGCCGGCGCCGATGTGGTGATGACCGCCTCTTCACTCTATAAGAACGGCATACCTTACCTGAGAACAATGAATAAGGAACTCCAGGCATGGATGTATTCAATGGGCTTTGACAGCATTGAAAAGTTCAAGGGAAGTATGAGCCAGCAGCATATATCCGATCCGACAGCGTATGAAAGGGCCAATTATATAAAAATACTGGAAGGAATGAAATAGTTATGGATGATCGTATAATCAACTTCATCAGGGCACAAACCTGTGCCAGCGTATGCTGTGCGGATCGCATTGATAATCCCTATTGTTTCAGTTGCTTTTATGCTTACGACAGCGAACAAAAGCTCCTGTATTACAAATCATCCAATGGAGCCCGGCATTCGGAAATATTGCTGAATCACCCTGCCGTAGCCGGGACCATTTTGCCTGACAGACTGAGCTTGCTGCATATAAAAGGAATACAGTTTGAAGGAATAGTGATTCCCGCCGGCCATCCTTTAGCTAAAAATGCATCGGCCTTTTATTACAAAAAGCACCCATTGGCTATTACCCAGCCGGGTGACATCTGGACCATTCAGGTGAACTTTATCAAGTTTACCGATAATGCTCTCGGTTTTGGAAAAAAGATAACCTGGGATCGTCGGGGGGAGATAATCAGTCTCAGTAATACTTGAAAGGCTGATCTTGCCTCAGTTCGAAGGAATCATTGTCGTTCAATTCAGGATTACAATTTCGAAGTTGAATTTTATAATACGTCGAATATGATAAAATGCCGACTTTTATTCCAGGAATAAGGCGCCATGACCTTTTCATTCAAACTGCTGACATGAGCAGGATCTTTTTTATTAGCCTTCTTTTCTTTGCATCAGCCTTTTTTACTGCTGCACAGGCACAGGATACGGATAGCAGCAGGCAACGGTTAAAAGTTTTCATTGATTGCCGCGATGCCCGATGTGATATGGTTTTCATTAAAACAGAGATCACTGTTATTGATTACCTGGTTGACCGTTTGGCGGCCGATGTGCATATTCTCATCAATTCTTTCAGCACGGGTGGCGGGGGCAATCGTTACACGATCCTTTTTTTGGGACAAAACAGGTTTGCCCGCTTCGCAGACACCCTTACATATTTTGAAAAAGCAAACACAACGGATGCTGAATCAAGAGAACTGCTGGTCAAACATCTTCAGTTAGGCCTTGTTCCTTATATCATTAAAACGGGAATGCTGGGAGGGATACAGATCAGTATGAAACCTGATTCCGCTGCCGTGTTAAAGGAGCCGTTGAATACCACTACGAAGGACCCCTGGAATTACTGGATGTTCACGGTGAATGCAGATGGCAATGTTAACGGGGAACGGCAATACAGGAGTTATGGGGGCAATTTTAATGTCACGGCCAGCCGGGTAACGGAAGCGATGAAACTCGGTCTCAATTTGTATGGAAGCAGCAGCCGGTCCACCTTTATTTTTGAAACCGACAGCACCCGGGATAAATTTATTGCGAGAAACAGCAATTACGGCGTGCAACAGTATTATGTAAAGAGTATCAATGATCACTGGAGCGCGGGTTATGAAGTTATATTCAACAATAACACGTTCTCCAATTTCAAACGGCAATTGTATTTCCGGGCAGCTGCCGAATATAACATATTTCCTTACCAGGATATCAATAACCGTTACCTGGCGATCAGTTATAGTATTGTCACCCGCCTCAACAGGTATTACGATACAACTATTTATTATAAACTCCGGGAATCCCTGCTGGCGCATATGGTGAGGATCAACCTGCTGCTCAATAAAAAATGGGGGACGATCAGTTCGGGCCTGGCATACCACAACTTCTTTCATGACTGGAAGCTGAACAGTCTTACGATGAACGTATATGTGAATGTCCGGATCACGGGCGGGTTGTCTTTCTATATTTCGTCCAGTGCCGGGATCGTTCATGACCAGGTGAACCTGGCAAAGGCGGGTGCCTCGGACCTGGAAGTGCTTTCGAGGATACGGCAGTTGAAATCAAGTTATTATTACCAGAACAGGGTGGGTGTCAGTTACCGGTTTGGCTCAAAGCTGAATAATTTTGTGAACCCGCGGTTTGATGGAGGATAAAATGTTTTATAGCGTTGAATCATGTCCGTAAGTCTTGTAACATACGGTTACTGAACCTGCTGTGACGGGAATACCAGGGGGATTCATTTGCATCGGTGCGAAGGACTAAAAAATATTTGCAGGCTTTATAATTTATTTATTATCTTTTATTCCAATTTTCTGATCAATAACCCCACCCTATCATTTCTCCTCCCGGTAATGCCCACCGTTTAATTGTGCTGGAATTTTGTTTGCCATCCAGGTAATACCCTGTTCATTAGCATTAATGGAACAGAATAAATATTTTTTTTAACTAAAACCAACACACATGAAACGGATCCTTCTATTGCTGTTTATGGCATGCAGTCTGGCAGCTTTTTCCCAAAAAACAGATCTTTCTACCGTAAACACGGTAAAACCCAAGCTGGGACAGAAAATGGCCTGGGAAGCTGCCTACAAATTGCATATTCCCAAATTCCATAAAGCCGAGGAAAAAATAAGTGTATATGAGATCACCGGCGGGGAATATGTCGGCTCTTACCATCTTGTATACAGCGGGCGGTCTTATGCGGATATGGATAAGGAAAGAGCGGATGCAACTGCTCACAACCAGGATCTTGACAAAACATTCTTTCCCTACCTGGAGAGTACAAAGAATGGTACTTACCGGTTTATTGACAGCCTGAGCATCCGGCCTGATGTGGTGGCAGATAAATTTATTGTAACAGTAAGGCATTTGAAAATGGGGCTGAATTTCGGAGATTATTACAGGGAACTGGGAAGGTCGGTGAAAATTCAAATGAGACTGAAAGGAGCATTTATTGAAAATCTCAGTATATCTTTTTTTGATCAATTATGGGATGGCTCTGACCAGGTGACTGTCAGCATCCGGAACCTTAAAGACGGGTTCAAATCCCTGGAGCAGGGATTTTATGCTGCGGCGCCTCCCGGCTCTCCTTCTTTCAGGGATGAGTACGTAAAGGAATACGGGCATACGGCCTGGGATGACAGGGTGAAAGTAATGGATGGGGCCGTGGTAAAAACGGAAATCTATACCATGAAACGCAGGGCAGACCTGAGTTCGCAATAGTGGTTAAGTATTCAACAGTTTTGAAACCCCGGTATTCCGGGGTTTTTTCGTTTAATTTCTTTACCCGGCAATGTTGTTAATATCTACTTTTAAAAAAAATTGAACCACATAGAAACATAGTCACATAGAAATACACACATAGGGCCTTCTATGTGTAATCTATGTTTCTATGATTCTGTGTGGTTCAACTGAATTAAATCGGAAATCTCACAGTCAGGAAAACTCCCTCTTTTTCTCCTTTTCTCTTTTTAACTCTTAGCCTCAAAACGAGCCTGGGAAAATTAGCTAACGCAGAGCACGCTGAGCATGCAGAGAAAAGCAATAAAAAAAACCTCTGCGAACTCTGCGCTCTCTGCGTGCCGAAAACTCCCTCTTTTTCTCCTTTTCTCTTTTTAACTCTTAGCCTCAAACCGGGCCTGGAAGAATCTGAGATATTTCGGTTCGTAAATCATTTTTAATCCACGGATCTTATCGCGGCGCTCAAACACCCTTGCCGTGGATTCGGCGATCACATCCATATGCGCCTGTGTGTACACCCTGCGGGGGATCGTAAAACGTACCAGTTCCAGTTTGGGACAATAATTTTCGCCATTGGCTTTTCTGCCGGCTGAAACAACCCCTCTTTCCATCGTTCTTACGCCGGCGTCCAGGTAAACTTCGGCAGCGAGGGTCTGTGCCGGAAATTCAGTCTGTGGTATATGCGGCAGGAATTTCTTTGCATCCACGAATATGCCGTGTCCGCCGATTGGTTTTACGATCGGGATGCCGTAGTCGATCATTTTTTCGCCGAGGTAGATTACCTGGCCGACGCGTGCATGAATATGATCATCATTCACGCTTTCTTTGATACCTATCGCCATGGCTTCCATATCGCGCCCGGCCAAACCGCCGTAGGTATGCAGTCCTTCATAGATCACAACCATGTTACGGGCTTCTTCAAAAACATCCCAATCATTGATGGCAAGGAATCCGCCGATGTTCACCAGGGCGTCTTTCTTGGCGCTCATCGTGGCGCCATCGGTGAGTGAACAGATCTCTTTCACGATCTGCTTTATCGTTTTTTTCTCATAGCCTTTTTCACGGCGCTGTATGAAATGCGCGTTTTCGGCCACCCTTGTCATGTCGTGTATAATGCGGATACCATGTTTTTTTGTCAGCGCCCTCAGTTCTTTCAGGTTTTTGATACTGATGGGCTGTCCGCCCGCCATATTCACACTGGTGGCGATACTTACATAGGGAATCTTTTTGGCGCCGTATTTCTTGATCAGCTTTTCCAGTTTTGCCAGGTTCACATTTCCTTTGAAGGGAAATTCGCTGGCAGCATCATGTGCCTCATCAATGATGATATCCTCGAATTTGCCTCCTGCCAGTTCCTGGTGCAGGCGGGTGGTGGTGAAATACATATTGCCGGGAATGATGTCACCTTTTTTGATCAGCACTTTGGAGATGATATTTTCGGCGCCGCGGCCCTGGTGCGTGGGCACTACATATTTATAGCCATAAATATCCTTTATCGTTTCTTCCAGGTGATAAAAGTTCCGGCTGCCGGCATAGGCCTCATCCCCCAGCATCATGCCCGCCCATTGCTGGTCGCTCATAGCGGAAGTGCCGCTGTCGGTTAGCAAGTCGATATACACATCTTCCGATCTCAGCAGGAAAGTATTGAAACCCGCTTCCAGCATGGCTTTGCGGCGCTGGGCGGGAGTGGTCATTTTCAGGAGTTCCACCATTTTGATCTTGTAGGGCTCGGCCCAGCTTCTCTTAATAATATGTTTCATTGTTTTATTTTTTTGAACCACGGAGACACGGGGGACACGGAGTGGCACGGAGTTATGTAAACCTGGTCAATGTGGTTTAATTTTATTCAATAGGTTTAAGTTTAGCGGTAAAGTGTCGCAGAAGCGGCGTTTCTTCTGTAATCGTCAGCCCTTTCAACTCCTTTCTTTTATTGAAAACCTCGATGATCACTTCAGACACATAGTCAATATGACTTTGCGTGTACACTCTCCGGGGAATGGCCAGTCTCACCAGTTCCATCTGTGCGGGGATCAGTTTTCCGGCCTCATCATATTTTCCAAACATCAATGATCCGATCTCTACGCCGCGGATACCGCCTTTTTCGTACAGGGCGCAGACAAGTGATTGCCCGGGATACTGTTCTACCGGGATATGCGGCAGGAATGCTTTTGCATCAATATATACGGCATGTCCGCCTGCCGGCTGCATTACGGGGACTCCCGCATCGATCAGTTTATTGGTGAGGTATTCAATGCTCCGTATCCTGTATTGCAGGTAGTTTTCATCCATCACTTCCTGGAGACCGATGGCCACCGCTTCCAGGTCACGGCCCGCCAATCCGCCGTAGGTGGTGAAGCCTTCGGTGATAATAAGCAGGTTCCTGCATTGAAGGGCAAGATGGAAATCCTTCATGGAAAGGAA
>CAZEZE010000036.1:0-12492 GCA_964516445.1 uncultured Chitinophaga sp.
GCATTCCTAAAGAGATTCTGGATAAGATCTTTCAGCCCTTTTTTACCACCAAACCTGCCGGGCAGGGAACCGGACTGGGATTATCGCTGAGCTATGATATTGTAAAAGCGCATGGGGGAGAATTAACTGTGAAGACTAAGGAGGGCGAGGGAACGGAGTTTGTCATCCTCCTCTCATAAATTCATTATATTTAGAGAACATATGAATCGGCTGCTACTCTGTTACTTATTGCTGCTTTTTGCGGCTGGCCCGGCCAAAGCCCAGGACAGTACAGCCCGTTTATTTCACCTCCATACTATCCCCGCGACTGGTTTAACGCTTGATAAAGGCTGGGTATTCCATGCGGGCGATGATATGGCATGGGCGAACCCCGGTCAGCCGGATGGTGACTGGGCGCCGGTTAACCCTACAGATGAACTGCATCATATTCCCCTGGTTCGAAAGAGCGAAATTGGCTGGTTCCGTCTAAAACTGCATGTCGATTCAGCTCTGCAGGGAAAGACACTGGCCTTCATCATGAGCGGCCTTGGCGCCATGGAAATATACCTGAATGGGGATCCTCTTTTTCAGTTTGGCAGGGTCAGTCCGGAGTATAAAAACGAGAAGACACAATACTTTAACAATAAACTACTGAGCCTGAATTTTGCTACGCAAACTGAACAGGTGCTTGCTATCCGCTATTCGTTCAATAAGAAAAACCTCTATCTGAAATTCGCCAATAAACGGCCGGTCGCCGGGATCGTGCTAAAAGAAATTAATAAGGCATTTTCCGATCACCTGAAAGACAACAGCTTTGAGTCGACACTCCGGGCCATACAGGTTTCTTTTTACCTCCCCCTTGGCTTTTTACTCCTATTTCTATTTATGTCTTTCCAGCCCCGGAAAGAATACTTGTATTCGGGAGTATTCTGTGTTGCAATGTTCCTGGCGATACTCCTTCATATTTTTGCCTTGACAGAACCGGTGACCGTAAGCCGGTCTAATTTCCTGCTGCTTTGCACCCAGGTGCTTTATATTGCAGGTGCCATTTCATTCATACATAGTATTTATTTGCTGAACGAGAAGAAGAAAAGCCTGCTTTATTACTTAATTGTCCTCTATGGACTGACCTCCATTTCGCTCTATTTCATTTCGTACGATGGAAGCGGGTTGTTCAATGCATTCTTTTTTCCCATCATCAACCTTGAATTTCTCCGGCTGAGCAGCCTGGCGGTATATAAGAAGAGGAAAGGCGCTATGATCTTATTCCTGACGAGCCTGGTATTTGCACTGGCGATCATCAGTTATATCGTTTTTCTGGTGAAAAATGATAATAAAATGGCCGCCCTCCTGCAAAGCATTTGCTTTATCATGCCGGGCCTCGGCCTGTCCCTGTTTTATGCAAGTGAATTTGCCAAAACGGCATCAGCAGAAAGACAAAGAACAGTGGAAGTGGAAAAGCTCTCCAGGGAGATGATCGACAGGGAAAAAGAGAAGCAGCAGATCCTTGCGAACCAGAATGTAACGCTGGAAAAACAGGTGGCCGAACGCACCGCCGAACTGAGTCGTTCCCTCAAGGAACTGAAGGAGACAGAGGAGCAACTGATCCAGCGGGAGAAAATGGCTTCGCTGGGTGAACTGACAGCCGGCATCGCCCATGAGATACAGAACCCGCTGAATTTTGTCAATAATTTTTCTGAAGTGAACACCGAACTGATCGATGAAATGAGCGAAGGACTGAAGACCGGGAAGATCAATGAAGCGCTTAACCTGGCGAATGATGTAAAACAGAACAATGAGAAAATTAACTTTCATGGAAAACGGGCTGATTCCATTGTCAAGGCCATGCTCCAGCACAGCCGCAATAGCAGCGGGCTGAAGGAACCCACCGATATCAATAACCTGGTGGATGAATGCCTGCGGCTGAGTTTTCACGGGATGCGGGCAAAAGACAAATCTTTCAATGCCAAAACAGAGATCACCCTTGATAAGGACATTACCGCCATCCATGTTGTGTCGCAGGACATCGGCCGGGTTTTGCTGAACCTGTTCACCAATTCTTTTTATTCCGTTTTGCAGAAGCAGAAAACAGCTGGCGGGAATTATGAACCGCTTGTTTCGGTCCGTACAAAAAGGATCCCCGGGGCCGTTCAAATCATAGTGCGGGATAACGGGAAAGGGATACCTCAAAAAGTGATCGATAAGATCTTTCAGCCCTTCTTTACGACAAAACCCACCGGGGAAGGAACCGGCCTGGGTTTAAGTATGAGTTATGATATCATTACCAAGGGCCATAACGGGGAACTGAAAGTGGATACAAAAGAAGGCGAGTATGCCGAATTCACGATCATACTGCCGGCTTAAAATGTTGTAACAAAAAAATTAACCATTATTCCACCAAAAGAAGTAAAATGAAAGTATTAGTTGTAGACGACGAAAAAGATGTCCAGGTACTTTTCGAGCAGCGTTTCAGAAAGGAAATGAAGAACGGGGAGATGCATTTTGCCTTTGCTTTTTCCGGTGAAGATGCATTAAACTACCTGAACCAGTACAGTCATGAGGCGGTCCTCATACTTTCTGACATCAACATGCCCGGTATGAGCGGACTGGAACTGCTCCGGCATATCAAGGAAAAGCATCATGAGCCCCCTCCAGTAGTGATGATGATAACTGCCTATGGTGACGCGGATAACTATAATGCCGCCATGGGACTGGGTGCGGATGATTTCCTGACGAAACCGGTTGACTTTACCGTACTGAAAGAAAAATTAAAAGCAATACATTAATGGCCAAGATACTTGTTGTGGATGATGAGGCGGATCTCGAAACGCTGATCCGCCAGAAATTCCGGCAGAAGATACGGGAGCAAAAGTATGAATTCGTTTTTGCCATTAACGGTGTAAAGGCCCTGGAACAGCTGGAACTGCACCAGGATGTGGATGTGGTGCTGAGCGATATCAACATGCCGGAAATGGACGGGCTGACCCTGCTTACCCGGCTGGCTGAGCAAAACAACCTGCTGAAATCTGTGATCGTTTCGGCCTACGGCGACATGGATAATATCCGTACGGCCATGAACCGGGGTGCTTTTGACTTTATCACAAAGCCCGTGAATTTTGAGGACCTGGAACTGACGATGGAGAAAACACTGAAGCATGTCCGGCAACTCCGGGATACGATGCAGGCGATCAAGGAAAACAATATCCTGAAAATGTACGTGGATGAAACAGTCCTGAATTTTATGGGGGGCCGTGAGTTTGAATCCTCCCTGCTTGAAAATGAGACCGCTGAGGCAACCGTGGCTTTTATCGATATATGCGAATTCACCTCCATCAGTGAAAAGGAAACTCCCGATAAAGTGGTACATCTGCTGAATGAATATTTCGATGTAATGGTAAGGGAGATCATCGCACAGAACGGGCTGGTAGATAAATTCATGGGAGATTGTGTGATGGCCGTATTCAAAGGGGAGTTTCACCTGGACCGGGCCATCGATGCCTGCCTGGCTATTCGTAATAAGATCGGGACCCTGCCGGGTATCGGCAACTTTACACCTAATGTTTCCATTGGGATCAATAGCGGGGAGATGATCTCGGGGAATATCGGTTCGGCCACCCTGCGAAGGCTGGACTATACTGTAATCGGTGATACAGTGAATACGGCGCAGCGCCTGCAAACCGCGGCCGCCGAAGGCCAGATCCTCATCGCGGAGCCCTGTTACGAAAAAGTCAGGCAATCCTTCCGCTGCAACAGGGTGGGAGAAGTGAGTTTGAAAAACAAATCGAAGAAGGTGGTGGTTTACGAAGTGCTGGATTAGCAGTTTATCAACGGTTCAATAATGCAGTACCAGAAAGTATATGATTTCCTGATGCCCCGGCTGGAAAATGAATTACCGGCCTATCTCACCTACCATAATGCTGCGCATACAAAAAATGTGATTGCCGCGGCGGAGCACCTGGCCCGGTCAGAGGGCATCACGGGCGATGACCTGATCCTGCTTAAAACAGCCGCGCTTTTCCATGACGCAGGATTCCTGCAGCAACCCGATGGTCATGAAGAGATCTCCTGCGCCTGGGCCCGTGAACATCTTCCCGGCTATGATTATTCTACGGCACAGATCGATCAGATCTGCCGGACTATCATGGCAACCAGACTGCCTCAAACACCGGTGGATCACCTGGGCGAGGCGCTTTGCGATGCCGATCTCTTTTATATCGGGGAGGAGGGCTATGCCGCCAACGCATCCCGGTTATACCGCGAGTTCAAACACCGCGGTATAACAAAGACCGATGCAGACTGGGACCTGATGCAGCTCGATTTCTTATCCACCCATCATTTTTTTACACAATCGGCCATTGACCAGTTGGAACCCACTAAACAAAAGTTCATTAATCAACTGAACGACCGGATCAGCCAAACCATGGCCACCCATCACGAAAATCAACCGGCACAGCTCCTGCAGGATTTCGTGCTTATATTATTCGGGGTTACCATCGCCGGTATCGCCCTGAAACTGTTCCTGGTGCCCAATCATTTTTTCGACGGCGGTATTACGGGAATTTCCCTGCTGGTTCATGAAATTTATGGTTTCAACCTGGGACTGGTGATACTGGTGCTGAACCTGCCGCTAATAGCCATCAGTTATTTCAGCATTGGCAAAAGGTTTGCTTTTCGAACACTAATCAGCGTAATTCTGCTGGGTGTTTGTTTGCTGCTCATTCCGAATTATGCCACGACGGCCGACAAACTGCTGATCTCCGTATTTGGCGGGGCTTTTCTCGGGATCGGTATCGGGCTGATCATGCGAACCGGTGCGGCCCTGGACGGTATTGAAGTGCTCGCCGTATATACCTTAAAGCGAACTTCCTTTACAATCACGGAGATCATCCTGGCCATCAATATCGTCATCTTCACGATTGCCGGATTCCGGTTTGGACTGAATACGGCGCTGTACTCTATTCTTACCTATTTCACCGCCACCCGTTGCATTGATTACGTGGTGGAAGGATTGCAGGCTTACACCGGTGTTACCATCGTTTCCGGCAAGAGCGAGGCGATCAAATACCAGCTGGTCAACAAACTGGGTAGGGGAATAACGGTATACAAGGGAGAAAGGGGTTTTCTTCCCGGGCGCTTCGAAGTAAGTTCGGAGTGCGATATTATCTTCACCGTGATCACCCGCCTCGAACTTCGCAAACTAAAAAACCTTGTTTACGATGTGGACCCCAAAGCCTTTGTCTTCGCCAATACGATCAAAGAAGCCTCCGGAGGGATCATCAAACGACGTCATTCCCACTAGAATTCTGCCGACTGTTGACTGAGGACTGCAGACTGCAAGACTGCCCGACTGCAAGGCTGCCCGACTGCAAGGCTGTCCAACTGGCATCACAGACCCAGCACCTCCTTCAGCTTTCCATAACCACTCCTGCTCACCGGCACTTTGGCCCCCGACTTCAGCACCGCCACATGACTGTCTTTCTCATACGGGTCGATCCTTGTTATCTGCTGGATATTGATGATGTACGAACGATGCGACCGGACAAAGAGGGCATTATCCAGTGATTGTTCAAAATGCCCCATCGTTTTATTTTTCAGGAAATAACCTTCCGCTGTATGGATCTTCACATAATCGTCGGCGGCTTCCAGGTAAAAAACATCATGCACCGAAATGATCTTGATCTTGCTGCCGTTCCTGACCACGATCCGCTGCCGCTGTGTGGGAGAGAGCGAAGCCGACTCGAGTAATTCCTGTGCAGGGTTTTCTGTTCGCGTGGAAACCTTTTCTTTCCAGCGTTCAATGGCCTTGTCGAAACGTTCCTGGTTGAAGGGTTTCAGCAGGTAATCCACGGCATGCGATTCAAATGCCTTGATGGCAAATTCATCAAATGCGGTAGTGAAAATAACGGCCGGTGGCTGCTCAATCAGTTCCAGCATTTCAAAGCCGGTTATCTTGGGCATCTGGATATCCAGGAAGACCAGGTCGGGCTGGTGCAGCTGGATGGCTTTCACGCCTTCAAAACCGTCGCCGCATTCCTGGAGCAGTTCCAGTCCCGGATGTTTTTGCAGGTATTCTTTTACCACGCTGCGGGCGAGGGGTTCGTCGTCTATGATGATTATTTTTTTCATTTTAATGCTGCGGTATCCTGATTTGAGTTATAAAATTATTTTCTTTTACACTGGTTGCCAAAAGGTCGTTACGGGCAAACAAAAGGTAGAGGCGGCGCTGCACTGAATTCAGCCCGAAGCCCGTTCCCTGTTTGGGGGAAGAGGTTTCCGGATCGAATGGATTCTGTACGTTGATGTCCAGGTTATTGCCATCCTTCATTACATGAATCCGGATCACTGTTTCACCTATTGTATCATAGAGACCAAATTTAATCGCATTTTCAACAACCGGTTGCAGCAAGAGGGTTGGCAGTTTCATCTGCTGTACGCCTTCATCTATTTCGATCTCCGTGGCCAGCCGGTTGCCAAACCTGACCTTTTCAATATCGAGGTACAACTGAAGGTATTGAAGTTCTTCCTGCAATGTCACCCATTGTGATTCTTCCTTCTTGATGGTACCTCTTAAAAAATCAGATAATTGCTGCACCATCTTGCGGGCTTCTTCGGGCCGGCTGCCGATGAGGGCATTGATAGAATTAAGGCTGTTGAACAAAAAGTGGGGCTGCAGTTGTTGCCGGAGCTTGAAAAGCTCCGCTTCCTTTGCCATTTTTTCCGCATCGGCCTTCCGGGCTTCGTTTTCTTTTTGTTCCTGCTGGTTGTACCAGAGCATGCTGATCATGGTTACACAGCCCAGCAGGAGAAAGGCAATACTGAAACGGATGGACAAGGAGTGGTCCAGGATATTCATATATCCGGGGGTGTGACCCAGGGATATTTTCAACAGCCATTTTACCAGCAGCAGCCATGCAATGCTGAGAAAAAGACAAATCGAAAAGATATTGATGTATTGCTGACCACGGGGCAGGTAATACCGGAGCGTGTTCATCACCAGCAGGCTGATGAGCAGGAGCAGGGTATTGCAAATGGTGCTGTCAATGATGGCGGCGTCCCAGGGAAGGCCAAAGAAATTCAGGACCATGATATTGTCGGCGATCATCACAGCCCAGCAGATGATAAAGATGATCCTGAATCGCAATATGGAGAGCGGTGACCGGGCCATAGTCTATGCGGGATTCAGTATTTCGTGGCTGTTGCCAAAGCGGATCTGTTCCGCCTTGGCATAAATGAATTTCAGGTAACTGTCCGCGTCACCGGTTTCTTCCACCCGGGAGCACAATTCCAGCCCGTCGGTCAGTTCCTGCAGCCGGGTGATCTCGCTGGCGCTGATAAACTGCCACTTTACCAATTGCCGCTGCTGGTTAAAAAAGATCTCTTCCGACTTCATACCCAGCGTCTGTGCTTTATGAAAGGCCTCTTCTCTGCTGGTGGCTGTGATCAGCCGGAGTTGTTCGTCAAATTGCGCAGTGTGGTTTCCTTCACCACAAATGATTCGGAAGACCATTTTTACAAGGTACCAGTTCATCGTGTTGGTTTATGGTTATTTGCTGTATCAGCACATCATCACAGCGATGACTCACGTGTTGATTAAAAACTCTTTATTTCAATACCGCCAAAGACCACCGTCCCCTTGAGCAGTAATAATCTGTCGGGGCTTTCATGGACCGGTTGCAGGGCTCTTTTATCCTCGAGACCACCAAAAATGGCAACTACTTCCGATTTCACTTCCCAGCTGGCGGGAACGATCAGTTTTGTACCGCCAAAAATGGTGGTGATCTCCAGTTCCGCTTTTCCTTTGATATCCGCCTGGGAAAAATTGAGTTCCGAGCCTCCGAAAATGTTTACGATATCACCCCCTTTGAATTCTTTGGATAAAATATTCTTTTTGGAGCCGCCAAATATGGAAGTGGAGTCAACAAAATCGTCCTGGCTCCATGTCTCCTCGTCGTCAAGGATGGTTGTACTGTCACCGGAAGCGGAGTATTTTTTCTCCTGGCCGCTGCCATGCAGCCAGTTTTTCCGGCGGGGGCGCAGGATCAGAAAAGCGCCCAGGACGATCAGTACACCCGGCCAAATATACCGGCGTATGGCCAGTTCGGGGTATACGTCCCTAAGCAGGAAAGCGCCACCCACAATGATCAGGATCAGCCAGGCAAAACCCTTGAATCCATGTTTGAAACCTATAAAAAAACCAAGGGCGATCAATAACATCTGCCAACTGAACACCCAATAGGGCAGATCGGTGACAGTGGCTTTTAACATGGCGGCGACCCCGATCAACAGGATAAATACGCCTGTCCATATATGTCCGTGCCTGTTTCTTTGATCGCAACGCATCCGGTTTTCCTTCATTCTTTCCCTCATCCTTTCCTTGAATTCTTCCCTCATGGTATCTGTTTTGATCCAAAGCTATGCGGTCAATGGGGAACGGGCAATAGTGAATGGGCAATATGCGGGTGATTCTCGGTGAATGGCGGTTATAAAAGGGTGAAAAGGAGTACAGGAATTAAAAACGGGTCTAGTTCAGCGAACTGCTCCAGATCAACTGGTAAGGATCTTTCTTTCCCTTTACACAGGTAAACAGGAAACAGGTGATAAAAGGCATGTTGACCGGATCATTACCGGCCGCATCAATGGCCAGGGTACCGCTTACATACGTCTCGGTGCTAGAAGTCTCCAGTGCCTTGAAACCACGGGGTACTTTCTCGTTGCCATAACCAAGATCATAACGGCGGTAAGCGAGTTGCTCAACGAGGTTCTGAACGAATTCTGGCTGGTCGAAATGGGCGGAGATGTGTAAATTTTGTTTCATGACAAAGGATTGTATGGTAACGACCCTTTTCATTTACACGCCCGAAAGCTTCGGGATCAACCCGCGGAGGGTCTTGTAACTATTAGATGCAGAAAGTCTCTCTCTGCTTATTAAGGGAATGTGAAAACCGTAGTTAAAACAGGAAATAAGTAGTTTTTTAACCGTTACCCATCAATAAATGCGAAACGGTCGCCGTCGAACAGCCCCTTATCACTTAATTTGAGGTGAGGGATCACCAGCAGGGCCATGAATGACAATGTCATAAAGGGAGATCCGAGAGTGGAACCCGCTTCTTTCGCAGCCTTGTCGATCAGGGCATATTGCTCTGCTATTCTATAGCCGTCTTCATCGCTCATCAACCCCGCTACTCGCAGGGGAACGATCATTTCGAGATCTTCATTCACCAGGCTAACTCCTCCTTTGTGAGCGATCAATAAATTGACAGCATTTGTAATACTTTCATCATCCATACCCACAGCTACAATATTATGACTGTCATGGGCAACCGATGAAGCGAGTGCCCCCTGCTTCAGCCCGAAATTCCTGATGAACGCTTTTGCAACTGCGGCATTATTATAGCGGTTCACCACAACTATTTTCAGGATATCCCTCTCCGGGTCGCTTACTATCTTTCCTTCTGTAACTTTTGGCTCAAGTAAAAGCCTGTTGGTGATCAGTTGCCCGTCAAGCGCTTCAATTACAGGTATTTTGTTTTCCCCTTTCCAGGGCACTTCAAAATCACTTTCTGCTTTTTGGCTGCAGCTGAAATGGTTGATCGGATTTATCTTTTGACGTATGATTCCGGACTTTCCATTTTCAGCCACCAGCTCCCCGCCGATATAAGTTTTTATCACCTCAAAGTTTTCCAGGTCCCTGGCAACAATGAAATCAGCAGGATCACCCGTTCTAAGTAAACCGATATCTAACTTATAATGGTGAACCGGATTCACGCAGGCCGCCTTCAGCACGTTGAAAATAGTTATGCCTTTCGCCACCGCCCTGGCACAGAGCTGGTTGATATGACCCAGGACGAGGCTGTCGGGATGCTTGTCATCACTGCAGAACATCATTTGATCAGGATAATCGTTAAGCAGGCCGATCAGCGCTTCAAAATTTTTGGCGGCGCTGCCTTCCCGGATGATGATCTTCATACCGTATTTCAGTTTGTCAAGGGCTTCTTCTGCGGTGAAACATTCGTGATCGGTAGCCCCCCTATCCCGATAACTATCGGGACCCCCACAAGGGGAGACTTTGGACTCTGGTGAATCGGTGGTCGTTGCCCGGGTTGAAACGGCTGTTTTATTTTCGGGTTCTGGGAGCCCTCCGCCAGATGGCGGAAGCAGAGGGGCAGAAATGCCATCAATATATCGTTTAGCCTCTTCCCCTTTCAATCCCGGCGCGTGACCATCCACCGGTTTACCCAGCCGGTGCGCGGCCGCGATCTTCTTCATCACTTCCGGGTCGCCGTTCAATACACCGGGGAAATTCATCATCTCGCTCAGGTATTTTATATCATCACGTTGCAGCAGTTTTTCCACTTCAGAGGCATCCAGCTCAGCGCCTGCGGTTTCAAAGGCCGTGGCCGGCACACAACTCGGGGCGCCGAAATTGAATTTGAAAGGAACGGTCTTCCCGTTTTCGATCATGAATTCCACCCCCTCCATTCCGCAAACATTCGCGATCTCGTGCGGGTCACTTACCGTCCCCACGGTTCCATGTACCACGGCCAGTCTTGCGAATTCCGAAGGCACCAGCATGGAACTTTCTATATGAACGTGACTGTCGATAAAACCGGGAAGAATGTAGTTAGTAGTTAGGAGTTCGGAGTTCGGAGTTTCACCCCGATAGATTCCGGAGTCTGAACTGGTAATTGCCTTTACGGATATGATCTTCCCGTTCTCAACGGTAACAATTGCCGGATAGATCTTTTGAAGGTGGACATCAACAAGGTTGCCGGTAATGGAAAAGGAAGACATGCTCATGATTTGGATAAAGGTAAATCAGTATCTTCAAAGACCTATTCAACTAAACACTGCTATGAGAAAAATTCTTATTTCCCTATTAATGACGGGACTTGCCCTTCAGCTTCCTGCGCAAAAAACAAAACCTGCCGTTACCGCAGCAGCGGATAATACGGATGAGGTGTTGTTCCAAAAATTAAAGTATCGCCTTATCGGCCCCTTCCGCGGAGGCCGCAGCGGCGCCGTAGCCGGAAGTCTCAGGAGCCGTACCACATTCTATTTTGGCGGTACCGGCGGTGGGGTATGGAAAACGGCTGACGGTGGCAGTAACTGGATCAATATCTCTGATAAATATTTTGGCAGTTCCATCGGTGCCGTGGCGGTGGCTCCATCGGATGAAACGATCCTGTATGCCGGGGAGGGTGAAAATACCATGCGGGGAAATGTGAGTGAGGGTCTTGGGGGCATGTGGCGCAGTGATGACGGGGGCAGGTCCTGGCGGAATATCGGGCTGAAGGACGGACGGCATATCATCCGCATCATTGTGCATCCGAAGAATCCTGATATTGTTTGGGCGGCCGTAATGGGACATTTGTTCGGTCCCAACGAGGAAAGGGGAGTCTATAAAACTACGGATGGCGGGCGGACCTGGAAACGCACTTTATTTGTCAATAACCAGACGGGCTGCAGCGACCTGGTAATGGAACCGGGTAATCCTTCTGTATTTTATGCCGGTACCTGGCGATTGATCCGAACGCCCTACTCACTGGAAAGCGGCGGGGAAGGCAGCGGCTTGTGGAAAAGCACCGACGGGGGTGAAACCTGGTCCAATATATCAGCAAGTAAAGGCCTTCCCAAAAATACCTGGGGAATTGTGGGGGTGGCGGTTGCGCCTTCCAATACCGAAAAGGTATATGCCATCATCGAAAACAAGGACGGCGGGTTGTTCATGAGCGCCGACGGCGGAAATAGCTGGACGCTGACCAGCAATGACAATAATATCCGGCAAAGGGCCTGGTATTATACCAAAGTATATGTTGATCCTGCAAATGAGAACAAAGTGTATTGTCCCAATGTGAATTTCATGGTTAGCACCGACGGGGGCAAAACATTCCGGAGTATTTCAACCCCGCACGGCGATCACCACGATCTATGGATCGACCCGGAAGATGGCAACAGGATGATCGTTGCCGATGACGGTGGCGCACAGGTAAGTTTTGACGGCGGCGCCAACTGGAGCACCTATCTCAATCAGCCTACGGCACAGGTGTACCGGGTGAGCACCGATAATGCTTTTCCATACCGTATTCTTTCGGGTCAGCAGGATAACAGCGCGTTCCGCATCAGGAGCCGTACCTATGGCTCAGCCATTACGGCAACGGATATGGAAGTGGCCGCAGGAAGCGAAAGCGGTTATGTGGTGGCGGATCCGGTCAACCCGGAAATAACGTATGGCGGAAATTATATGGGCATGCTCCAGCGCCTCGACCACCGCACCGGTGAAAGCCGGCTGATCAATGTCTGGCCTGTTGACAATATGGGCGCCGGCGCTGAAGCCGCGAAATACAGGTTTCAGTGGAACTACCCTATCTTTTTCTCCCCGCATAACCCCAAACGATTGTATGCGGCCGGTAATCATTTGTTCGTTACAGAGAATGAAGGAAAGAGCTGGGAACAGATCTCACCCGATCTGACCACGAACGATAAGAGCAAACAGGCTTCCAGCGGCGGGCCGGT
>CAZEZE010000037.1:0-12452 GCA_964516445.1 uncultured Chitinophaga sp.
TTTAATAGGAAACTAAGTTCTATAAAATACCCAAAGTCCCCCTTGTGGCTTTCCCTCCGAAATGATAACATAGGCGGGGGCTTTACCTCGTAATGATCCTCATTCCCCCGCCGCCACCATTATTCAATCCCACTTTGCTCAGGCTATAAGTAAAGCTCAGCAAAAAGAACTGGCGCAAGGTGAGCACCCTGCTGTCCTCGATATAGTTATTGCTGGTATTCCGGCTGATTCCCACATTCTTGTTAAGCAGGTCACGGGCGCTGAATTTGATCTCCCCGCGGTTGAACTTCAGCACCTGTTTGCTGATACTGGCATTCCACAGCGGTACTTTCACATTGAAACCTGACGCCCGCTGGCTGTTGATCGTGTAATTGAAATCGGTAGAGAAGAAAAAACCTTTGGGCATCTGCCAGTCAACCGAAGCGTTGTAATCCTGTGAAAGGTATTCCGCCGGAGCCAATGACTGCAGGGAATATTTTGTTTTGTTATAACTGATCCCTGCACCGATGGCCAGGTTCAGTTTCTCCGTGGGATTGATATCGAAACGTAATTCAGGTCCCAGGGTTAGAGTACGGATAATGTTCAGTACCGCTTTACCAGAAAGATCATTGATCATCTGTTTTGTCTTGTTGTAGCCGCCGCCGCTGCTCAGTTCCACCGTACCTTTCAGAAATCGTAGCGGTCTGCTATAGCTGATGTTACCATTTAAACTATACACCCCATTCACATTCACCGGTTTGAATTTTCTCACACCTGTCTGCTGGTTAATGGAATCATAGTTCACGATCTTGTTTTTCACCGCCTGCATCGTGAAGTACATAAAGAAGTTCCTGTTCTTATACGGACTGAGCAGGTTCATATGCCCCTGTACGGTGTGGGCGAACTCCTGTTTCAGATCAGGATTTCCTTCCCGGATATTCAGCGGGTTGCTGATATCGGGTACCGGCTGCAACTGCTGCATGGTGGGCTGGTTAGTGGAAGTGGCATAGGTCAGCGACAAACTCTTGAACCGGCTGATATTGTACTGGAACCGGGCATTGGGCAAAATGTTCCGGAAGGTTTTACTGATCACTGAATCTTTTATCCCGGTCGTGATCGTCCCTTCCAGTTCGGCTTGCTGCCAGGCGGCGCCCAGCGAAAAATTGTATTTCTTCCTTTGGTGACGGAAGCGGATTCCGCCACTGGTAAGCCCGTACCTGTTTTCAAAATCATTGCTTAACTGGTCGTTCAGGTCGTCGTACTTGCCGTTGCCGTTGTTATAATCGTAGGTGAGCCGTTCTGAGTTATTCCGGCTGTTGCTTTTACCAGCACTGAATTCCAGCAGTGATCTCCTTCCCAGCGGTTCGGTATATACAGCCCTTGCATTATAACTTTTAAAACCGGAGCGGCTGTCACTGCGCTGGTTCAGTGTATCGCGACTGTTCAGGTTTCCGTTCGGATCGTAAAAACTGTTGACGGAAGAAAGGCTGCCATTCCCGTCGCTTTCATTCAGGCTGGTCTGCAGTGTGAGCGAGAAAGTCCTTCCCTTTCGGTTGAATTTCCTTCTCCAGATGATATCGTTTCGGAAACTGAAGCCCTCGTTGACCGATGTGGTATTGCTGAAACCTTCATTGGTAAGGTTTTTCAATGCAGACAATGTCTGGTAATCGGACCGGCTTCTGTTATCCGTTTTCTGGAAACCGAACGAGGGAGTGACCCGGAGGGAGTTCAGCGAATCAAGCTGGAACAGCATATTCAGGTTCAACCGGTGGTTATTGTTCAGGTTATCCGTATAGGAATTTTGGTTATAATAGGATGTACCCGGTAAAAGATACTGGCGCTGGATATGACTCTCCCGTTCGGGGTTCGTACGGTTATAGAAATAATTGCTCTGGAAATCGAGTTTCTTTCCAATGATATTATTGTAGTTCAATCCGCCGCCCCATGCGGTGGTGATACCACTGTTGCCGCCGAAATTGGTGACACCCATCTCAGATGCCTGGTCGCCCGTAACCGTTATATTGATATTTCCGCCACCGCCCCGTTGCATCCGGGACATTTCACCGGTGAAGTTGAGGATATCCATGAAGGTGAATCCTTCCCCGTTATCATTATTACCCATGCCGATCGCGGATAATTGCCGGGCCCCTTTGAATGAGTTCACATTGAATTTACCCTCATACCGCTCTTTATTTCCGGCGCCGGCCATCGCTTTACCGAAAAGGCCTTTCTTTTTATCCTTTTTCAGTTTGAGGTTGATGGTCTTTTCATAGTTGCCGTCCTCAAAGCCGGTGAGTTCGGCCTGGTCGCTTTGTTTGTCATAGACCTGTACTTTATCCACCGCATCGGCGGGCAGGTTCTTGGTTGCGATCTTGGGATCGTTCCCAAAAAATTCCTTTCCGTCCACCAGCACTTTGCTCACTTTTTCACCCTGCGCCTTGATCGTTCCGTCTTTTTCCACTTTTACCCCGGGGAGTTTTTTTAATAACTGCTCCACGTTGGCATTGGGTTGTACTTTAAAAGATCCGGCATTGTACTGTATGGTATCGTTAATGAGCGTTACCGGCGGGGCTTCTGCGGCCAGCACCACTTCTTCCAGCACTTTGGCCCGGTCACTCATCACCAGATTTCCCATTTCAGCAGTCTTATTGCCATCTGATATACTGAAATATTTGTTGCTGTTATGGTAATTCACATGTGTGATCAGCAGGCGGTAGTCGCCGTTGGCAAGCCCTTTCAGCTCAAAGCGTCCGTCACTGCCGGTCATGGTAAAAGATACAAGGGAAGAATCCTTTCTTTCCAGAACGGTTACCGTAGCCGCCGCTACCGGCTGTTTACCGATCGTATCATACGCCAGGCCCTTTACAGAACCGTTCCACTGCGCATCCGCCAGCATGTTAAACCCGGCAATGAAGAATATCAAAAAGTAAACTTTTCTCATAGCTAACTGATTTCGGCTACGAAAGTATTCTTACAGGACGGGATAGGGGGTTAATGGGGGTTGGTTTAATGTTAATGAAGGTTAAAGAATATCGAATGTCGAACAAGGAATTATGAATGATGAAGGGGGATCCGAAACTTCGATATTCACTTCGATATTCGTAATTCCTTGTTCATAATTCATTATTCATCTTTCTCCTTACCACGCTCCGCATCCTCACGCTCCCTGTCATACACCAGCACTTTCACTTTCCACTCCATCGGCTCAAAGAACTGCAGGCTCAGTTCCACCCGTAGCCGGGTGCTTTGTTCCGAAGGGGGTTCGGGGTTGAATACGACCGTAGTGAATTTCATTTTCTCATCGGGTACCTCATAGGGCGCCCTGAAGCGCACGTTTCGGGAATTACCCAAATCGGCAGAGAGGTTGTTGAGCTGGTTGTAAAGCGACCTGAACTTTTGCCTTGCTTTCTCAAAATTATCTGTGGTCAGCATCAGTGCCTCGAAACTGCAGACTTCCTTTTTAGCGGAGTAGCGCGTGATAAAACTTTCTTCAGAACCGTTTACTTTAAAATTGCACTGGTAGTCGGTTGACTGCGGGTGCTCGGTGATGATCTCCCCCATCAGGTTGATGAAACGATTGGGATAATCCCCGATCACTTTTTTAATGTCGGTAGCAACGGCGCTCATCACGGGCAGTTTAAGCTGCGTTTTCGCGGAAAGAAAAATGGAAAGAAAACTAGTAATTAATACAAGTGTTTTTACGGATTTTTTCATGTGTACAGGAAGTATGGGGTTATAAATCTTACTCAATATTATAAAATTTAAGATTTATGACATACTTTTAAGCAGACAGTATCCGTTAACCCCCTGTAAAAACGATCACTATGAAAAGCAAAAGACTGAAATATCATTACCAGGCGGCCAAGATCTACCGCCGGCATTACAGACCTTCCTACAATATTTTCCAGTTGCTGAAATCGATTCTGGCCGTTCTGATACACGGTTCTTCCGCGGCGGCATCCTCCTCCGCTCACCGTCATAAGTGAACGACCCTGACCGGTAAAGAAAGCTTTTTTACTAACCCCCATAATAGTAAAACGTCCCGCCATAAGCGGGACGTTCTTATTTCACGTTAATCTGTTTATTGCATTCTTACATCCCGCATATTCCGTTCCATAAAGCGGGGCATGCCTGGCATGTTTTGTTGCTGACCGCTTTTGCCACCCATTCTGTTAAGGTTAAACAGGAAGCTTAGCATAAAGTAACGTTTCAGCACCATGCTGCGGGTATCCTGTATATAGTTATCGCCCGTGGTCCGGGTAATGCTCTGGTTCTGGTTAAGGATATCATTGACGGAGAACTTGATCTCCCCGGTTTTATTTTTAAAAACCTGTTTGCTAAAGCTGGCATTCCATAAAGGAATGCTCTGGTTGAAGCCTTCCGCCCTTCCGGAGTTGACATAATAATCAAAATCCGTGGACAGGATAAAACTGTTCTTGAATGTATAGGAAAAGTCTGCCGAATAAGTCTGCGTATAATATTTTTCATTCAACGCCGTATTCACCGAATAATTCACACTGGTATAGGCGAGGTTCGCTTTGACACCGAAATCCAGTTTTTCCTTATTGTAATTCATACCCGCGCCCTGGTTTACGGTAAACGTCTTGCCAATGTTCTTCCGGTTATCTACCAGGCTTACGTCATTGGTGTACGAAAGATTATTGGTAAAATTCAGGCTCGAGCCTTTCATCTTTACACTTTTGAACGGCAGTCCCAGGGTAAGGAACGAGAACATCCTTTTATACCCGTCAATATTTACCGGTTTGGTGAACTGGATACCGCCGGGTCTCGACTCAATACTGTTGACGATCTTGTTATTGGTCGCCGTATAGCTGATATTCGCGGCAATGTATTTGAAAGTAAGAACATCGAACGTATTATAATTCACATTAAAGTTGTGCGTGAACTCCTGTTCCAGGTCGGGATTACCGATGCTGAGGTTCAGGGGATCGGAAACATCCAGAACATTTTGCAACTGGGAAATGGAAGGCTGGTTCGTTCTGCCGTTATAGCGAAACCGCAAATTCTTGTTCCGGGCGGGCGTAAAATTAAAATTGGCCACCGGGAAGTAATTGGTGTAACTGGCTCTTGTCAGCGAATCTTTGCCGGTAATGGCCTGGTAACTGTTGCTTTCCAGCGTTGACTGCTGCACACCCAATCCAAGCTGGTAATTGTATTTTTTCTCCTGCACCCGGAAATTGACGCCAAAGCGGTGGGCCAGGAACAGGTTCTCAAAATCATTGGTCAGCATCAGGTTGGGAGAATCGTATTTATCAGATACTGAATTATAGTCGTAGGTTTTTTTATCGGACGTATTCTTATTGAATGTATAGGCATAGTTGATCTCCACCAGTTTATTCAGGCCAACGGGCTCGGTATAAGAAGTACTGACCACATTATTGTTTGTTTTGGTCTGCTGGTTGGTCTGGCGGTTCTGGTAAATGGACCTTTCCAGGGTGCCATCGCTTTTATAAATATCATTACCGGATAAAGTAACGCTTTCACTTTTACTGTCACCGAACGTGTTATTCCACCCCAGGGTCAGGGTACGACCGGTTTTTTTGAACTTATGGCGGAACAGCAGGTTGTTTCCGAAATTGAAACCGTTCCTTTCGTTTGTATTCATTGTTTTACCTGTGTTCAGCAGGTAACTCGCACCGGGTACATTCACCTGCGTGTACGTGCTGTCATTACTGAAGTTCTCAGAATGCTGCAAGGTGAGTGATGGAATATAGACCAGGGAGTTCATGGAATCGATCTGGTATTCCATGCGCAGGTTAAACCGGTGATTTTGGTTCAGGTTTTCCGAAAAAGTTGTGGAGTTGCGCAGGGCAACGGAATCACCCGACCCGTCCAGCAGTTTGGAAGTGGTCCTGCGCAGGCTGCTTTGCTCCTGCACCGGCTTTGAATTGGAGTAGAAATAACTGCCGCTAACCTTTATTTTCCCGGCCCAGAGATCGGTATAGTTCACACCGGTTGACAGGGACCGGATGATCCCGGTACTGGTACCGCCACCTAATCCTCCAAAACCACCGCGGAGTGAAGTTACCTGCATACCACCGAATCCGCCGCCACCGCCAGTAACTCCACCACCACCACCTCTGCCACCGCCAAACCCGCTAAAGCCTCCCATTGAACTGATGATATCAGAAAATGAAAAACCCTGTTTGTTGATATTATTTGCATTGAATAAGACCGAAATCCTTTTCTCCCCGACAAACCGGTTAAAGGACAGGTTTGTTTCGTACCGGTCATCACTGCCGTAAGCGGCCAGCGCCCTTCCGAAAAATCCTTTATTCTTGTCCTTTTTCAGTTTAATATTCAGGGTTTTGCTGCGGCTCCCATCATCGATCTTGGTGAATTTTGCCTGGTCACTCATATCATCAAATACCTGGATGCTCTCCACCATATCGGCAGTCAGGTTTTTGGTGGCCAGCTTGGGGTCGTTGCCAAAGAACTCTTTCCCGTCCACATACACTTTTTGAACATCCTCGCCCTGCGCCTTTACATTTCCTTCCTTATCCACTTCCACACCCGGGATCTTTTTTAAAAGATCTTCCACCGTAGCATTGGGTTTTGTTTTAAACCCCGAAGCATTGAATTGCACCGTATCATTCTTCACCACTACGGGAGACTCAGAAATCACCACCACCTCACCCAACGTCTTGTATTCCTTTTGCACGATCAGTTCTCCCAGGTCAACCATTTTGGACTGTGACGTAATGGAGACGACTTTTTTTAATGTTTCATAACCCTGGAAGGAAACCACCAACTGGTAATTCCCCTGTTCAAGCCCCTTTATTTCAAATGCGCCCAGTTTGTTCGACAGGGTAAAAGTTGCAAGTGAAGAATCTTTGGTGTTGATCACCGAAACGGTGGCCCCGTTAAGTGGCTGCTTGCCCGTACTGTCGGTCAGCTTTCCTTTGATAATGCCATCCGCTTTTTGTGCATTGATAGAGGACAAAAGCAGTAAGAAAACTGCAGATAAGGTAAAAATCTTCTTCATAATCAATTAAATAGGTCTACGAAAATAGACGTAAGAACGGGGTACAACCTTCGCTGATCTGTTAATTTTTACGGGAAAATCGGGTAAACCGGCCGAAAAGTCCGATGAACGGACTAACTGAACAGATAATCGACATCTTCCCTGGTCAGGGTCTTCACGAAGGTGGCGTCGTCGGCAATGATATCTTTGGCCAGGGCCCGCTTTTTTTCCTGAAGCTGCAGGATCTTATCCTCGATTGTGTCCTTACAAATCATCCGGTAGGCAAAGATATTCTTGGTCTGGCCGATCCGGTGGGTACGGTCAATGGCCTGCTGTTCCACCGCGGGGTTCCACCAGGGATCAACGATATAAACATAGTCAGCGGCGGTGAGGTTCAAACCCACGCCACCGGCTTTCAGGGAAATGAGGAATACTCTTACTTCCTCGTCATTCTGGAAACTCTGGATCGCTTTTTCCCGGTCCGGCGCCGAAGTGCTGCCATCAAAATATTCGTACTTGATACCCAGTTCTTCCAGCTTGGCCCTGATCAGCGCCAGCATGCCGAGGAATTGTGAAAAGACCAGGGCCTTGTGGTTGCCGATATTCTCGGTGATCTCCCGCGACAGTTCGTCGAGCTTGATGGAGTGATTCTCAAATTTCTCCTGTTCATTCAATATGGCCGGCGAATCACAGATCTGCCGCAGCTTCATCAGGCCCTGCAGGATCGTGAGCTGTGATTTTTGTATTCCCTGTGTTTCGATGGTGCCCAGTATCTGGTTCCGGAAATCGTTCCGGTAAGCATCATAGATGTTCCGCTGCTCATCTTCCATTTCACAGAACAGGATCATTTCCTGTTTTTCCGGCAGATCTTTGGCCACCTGTTCCTTTGTTCTTCTTAAGATAAAAGGATAAAGGATCTTTTTGAGGTGCTCTTTCCGGTCCTGCTCCCCGAACTTATCAATGGGTATGGCAAACTCCTGGCGAAAGAATTCCATAGTACCCAGCATCCCGGGGTTCAGGAAGTTCATCTGTGCAAAAATATCAAAGGTGTTGTTCTGCAGTGGTGTACCACTCATGCAGAGGCGGTGTTTGGCTGTCAGCAGGCAGGAAGCTTTCGCCACTTTACTGGCCGGGTTCTTGATGGCCTGGCTCTCATCCAGTATCACGTAATCAAATTCCACACTCATCAGCAGTTTGATATCACTGCGCAAAGTGCCGTACGTGGTGATCGTAACATCATGATCGGTCAGTTCTTCCTTTATCCTTGTACGGGTAGCGCCATGATGTATCCGGTAAGTTAGTCCCGGGGTGAATTTCTTTATCTCATTTTCCCAGTTATAGATCAATGTGGTGGGACAAACCACCAATGCTTTCAGTTTTCCTTGTTCATCCCTGTAATGTTCCAGGAAAGAAAGCGCCTGCACGGTTTTACCAAGACCCATATCATCCGCAAGTATACCGCCCCACTTGATATCCGTGAGATAATTCAGCCACTGAAAACCGGCAACCTGGTAAGGTCGCAGTATTTTTTTCAGGTACGCGGAAGGTTCAATTTCCTTGATCTTGTTAAATTCCCTCAGGCTGGCATATTTTTCTTCCAGTTGTACCACCAGTTCTTCCTCGTCCCTTGTCTCATACAATTCATCCACCACGCTCAGGTGATAACGGGAGAGCTTCAGGGAGTTGGTTTTACCTTCCCCCACGCGGAAAAGCAAGGAATATTTTTTCAGCCATTCTTCCGGCAGAATACCGAACGTTCCGTCGTTCAGTTGCACGAACTGCTGCTTGTTGGCCAGCGCCCTTTTCACTTCGGCAACGGTCACCTGCTGATCGCCGAACAATATATCCACTTTGGCATCAAACCAGTCCGTATTGCTGCTGATGAAGATCTTTGTCTGCGGTCTTGCAGTATTGAAACGGAAGTTCTTCAATGCCTCGTACCCAAAGACCGGTGTTTTCATATCCTTCATCGCGTCAACAAACAGGAAGAACCAGTTATTCTTCAGCACATCCGTTCCTTTCAGCGCCAGTGACCCGGTATCCTCATTATGTATAAAGCTGGAATGCAGGTTTTGCAGTTGCTGTATGAATTCCTGTTCCTTTTGCCGGTTCCGGTGCACGATCATCACTTTATCCCCCTGCGGCACCACTACCTCATCCCGGTCTTTCGCCCGGGTTTCATATCCTTTATAGGAGAACGATGGCTGAAACACGAGGTATTCTCCCTTTTCAAGCAGGAATAATTTTACTTCGGGATTACCGTCTTTTACTTCCTGCACGAGCGACTTTTCAAAGTCAACTTTATGGTCCCGGGCCAGCGGCAGCAGAAATTTGCTGAGTGTTTCGTTCCAATCCTCCGATTTCACGTTCATTTTGCCGGAGGGCAGGAATCGTTCCGTAAGCAGGATGACTTCATTGGATCTCCAGAGGTAGGCCTGCTGGTTATACAGGAAGAAAAGAGGGCTGGGGCTTTCGTTATCACCCAGGTCAAAATCCAGTCCGCCTGCTTTTACCCGGCACTGGATCGTATACAGGGCCCCGGCAGCTACCGGGGATTTTTTAACAATGAAATGCGGTTGAGCCTCTTCTGCCTGCAATTGCAGGGGTACCAGGTTATTTGTTTTAAATGCCTTTTTAACGGGCAGCAGGAATACAAAGGGATTATCCGCCGATTCCGTAAATATCTTTTTCAGCTTGGGCAGCAGGTATTCGGCCATGAGTTCCCTTGTCTCTTCCGGCAGGTCATCTTCTTCCTGGTGAATGATATTTTCCCAGATTCCCGAAAAAGGAGAATTACGGCTGACATATTTATTGATCTCACTGTCCTGCAGTTTCCGCAGGAGGGTCAGCAGTTCCCTGTCACCTTCAGGCAGGTTATCCATGCTCACGTAACGGCTGATATCTATTTTTTCCACGGTTCCCGCAAATGCATCATTTTGCTCATTGGGTTCGCCCATCACCACGTCCAGTGTAAACTGGGGATAGTTCTTTTTGTTGAAATTGAAGACCACACCCAGGCGCTGCGAAGGAGCGGATACGGCCACTTCGGCCGGTGCTTCCGTTGTTATTTCTTTCTTTTCTTTCTCCGGGATAAGTACGGGTCTCGTAGGAGCCGCCACCGGTGCCACCCGTTTGATACCGGGATCCAGTACACGTAAAAAAGGTTTGCCGTCCTTGTAGGCAAATTCAAACTTGCCTTTCAGGTCATCGCTGAGTGAATAACCATACGCTTCCAGCAGTTTATTCTTTTCCTTATCCCAGTTGCGGATGCTGTCGAAATAATTCGCGCCATGTGTATTCAGCAATTGAAGGAACACGATCAGTTTGGGCAAACAGAGGGGATGCTCTTCGTCCTCGTAGTCGCAACTGCTGTCAAAATTCCTTTCTTCATTCTTCCTGATCACCACTTTGTAGTCCTTCCCCTCCAGTGTTACCGTTGCCTTCACGGTCTCATTCTCCGCGAATTCGATCCCCGCTTTGTTGGTCCGCAAAAAAGTTTCGGCGGCCTGGAAAGCTTCCGGGGAGGAGAGCAGGCGGAGGGTTTTGAGCTCGATGGTCTTCATCTTGGCAACCGTGTGCCGCTGATCGTACTTTATTTCTTCCGATTGCAGGTGTCCCCGGTCGATCATCTCCTGCAACTGGAAAAGGGCCGCCGCTTCATGCCGGCAGATATCACCCAGGTTGTACGGACAGGCACAGCGGAGCGAGGTGGATTTGGGATCCTTGAATTTCTGGATATACACCTT
The DNA here is from genome assembly GCA_964516445.1 of uncultured Chitinophaga sp. Taxonomy (GTDB): domain Bacteria; phylum Bacteroidota; class Bacteroidia; order Chitinophagales; family Chitinophagaceae; genus JJ008. The sequence goes on from CAZEZE010000037.1 coordinate 10,711, forward strand.
GTAATAGGTGGCATAGCTGTCGTCTTTCACGCGGAATACGGCGGAACCAAAAAGATCATCGTATTCCACCAGCTCTACAAAGCCGATCGCATGGATCTTCTTTCCTCTGCGGATCACTTCATCCGTTCCATGGGTATAGACATATTTGATAAGGTGCGGTAAGGCCATAGTTCAGTGTCAATAGTCAATGGGCAATAGTCAATGGGCAATAGACAATAGGCAATGGTGTCGCTCACTTTCGGAGCACGTTACTGCTAACAGACTTTTGCTTGTTGTAAAAAGGTCAATCGGCAAAAATAAAAGAATGTAAAGCGGATTTCCTTGTAAAAAAGGGGAAATAATAAATAATTTTCAAATCAAATTTTAGCGGAAAAAATAAAGTATCTTAGTAGGTTTTTTCTTTCGCCTCCAGTTTCCCGTTATGATACAGCGGCAGCACATCCGCCACATCGGGAGTCAGGCAGTACCGGATATCCTCGATCAATCCAAATCTTTCCACGAGCCGGTGATAGTGCGTGAGCTTAGGCGCGAAATCGATCAGCTTGTTTTTATTTTTTGCATACATGGTCTCTGCCATCAGCGAACTGTCGCAGTGTACAATGAATTCCTTCCCGATAGCATGGATCACGGCGCCCGCGAAAAGCGTATCCTCCAGGTTGAAGCGGTCTTTCCAGCCTGCGCAGCCCAGCACGACATTCTTCTTTTCCCTCACCAGGTAATCGCACACGGATGAGAGGTTGGGAAAAGAACCTGAAACGATGGTGTCGGCACTTCTGTCCAGCGCCATCTGCAACAGGCGCGTGCCGTTGGTGGTGGTGAGTACCAGTGTTTTGTTCTCAATAAAATCACGGTGGTATTCAAGCGGAGAGTTTCCGTGCTCCAGCCCTTCAGCAATCTTCCCGTCTCTTTCCCCGGCGGCGATACCTCCGATATTCTTACTGATCTCTATGGCCTTGGGGACTGAGTCGACCGGTATCACGCACTTGGCGCCGTTATGCAGGGCTGCTGCAATGGTAGAGGTGGCCCTGAATACATCAATGATGACCACGATGCTGTTGCTGAGATCATAGAGATGGAGCAGTGCGGGGGAAAGGGAAGTGTGCAGTTGTGGTTTATGGCTCATAGTAATGCTGTGACAAAAATAACGGAACAGAAATTAATGAGCTTACAGCTTACCGGGCCAGGAATTTTTTCCACTTTCCGCTTTCCGCGTAACTCTTAACCGTGTGAATGCGTTTTTCCAGCAGCCGCTTCATGTAGCGTGTAAGGAAAAGGTTGTTGAACCAGCGGCCAAGGATACCATAGGGAGTTTCATAATGTAGCAGGTTGATAACGATTGTGCCGTTGTCACAGGGCTTGAAATAATGTTCATGTTTCATCATCCTGAAATCACCCTGTAACTGTTCATCTGTGAACATTTCCGGTTTTTTCATTTCCGTGACCTTCACCCGCAGCAACCGGTTCCTGAAAAAATGTTTTGCCTTCCAGGTAACCGTTTCATCCTTTTCCAGTAATCCGAAACGGGTTCCGGCAACAGCGTCTTCCCGGAAAGTTGACATGGCTTCCTTGTGGAGGCCGACATGCCGGCTCAGATCAAACACCACTTCTGATGGTGCGGCAATAAAGGTTGTCAGGTGTATTGTAGGCATGGTTGATTTCTGAAGTCGGATGTCGGATGTCGGATGTCGGATGTCGGAAAGAGTCTTTAGCACAGAGTTCACTTCTGACCTCTGACCTCTGAC
>CAZEZE010000038.1:0-12421 GCA_964516445.1 uncultured Chitinophaga sp.
GGCGGAAGCTTAGATATAGTCGGCTATATCATCAAGCGAAGTGGCCAGGTAGTGTATATCCTCCCGGTCGAAGGGGGTGATAAAATTCCGGCCCAGTTCTGTGAAAAGACTATGGGTCAGTTCGTCGTTGGCATGCTCCAAATCCTCGATCTGTGCTATTATAGCAGCTCTTTTATCAAAATCCGGCTCTGCTACCACATCCCGGAGCTGGCTGCCCATTTTTTCAACGTTGGAGGCCACTTTTTCAAAAAGTTCATAAAAGATCTTGTTCTTCGGCATGAAGATTTTCAGGAAAGATTGCAGTGCCATTGGTTTGTTTTTAAAGTTCCCGTCAACGACGGAATTAATATTTGCGAAAATACGGGTTGCCCGACCGGGGCTAACGGGGGACGGAGAATTAATAATAACTTAATATAGAAATAAAATTAGGGTAACAATTGAATAACAAAGAATTTATATTGCAGAAAATTCATTACCTGCCATGTACCGGGCGACTCCTTTTACCTTTAAGCTGATCTTAACGCTGTCCATTTCACTTTTTCACAATCTGACTGTGAATTCGCAGCGTTATCTGGCAGATATTGATTCTTCCTTTTTCATAAAGGATACAGTAAGGCCCGTGATCAAAAGATTTGAAAATTTACGGATAACCGGGTATATCCAGCCCCAGTTCCAGAAAGCGCAATCGGATGGGGCGCCCTCCTTTTCCGGGGGGAATTTTTCCCAGTTTTCAAGCAGCCGCTTTATGCTCAGGAGAGCAAGGGTAAAAATTGATTACGTGCTGCCTTCGAAAAGGAGGTACCCTTCCGCACTTTTCTCGTTTCAGATAGATGCCACCGAAAGGGGGGTCATTGTAAGGGATATGTTCCTTAAACTTTTTGAAACAAAGAAGAACATTTTTTCCATCACAGCCGGACTGTTTGCCCGGCCCTTTGGTTACGAGGTCAATCTTTCCTCAGCTTTCCGGGAAACACCAGAACGGGGGAGGATGTCGCAGATACTGATGCCTTCAGAAAGGGATATTGGTCTGATGGTTTCTTTCGAACCACAGGAGAAGAAACACCGGCTCTCCCATATAAAATTTGATATCGGGTTCTTTAACGGGCAGGGACTTTCCGGAACTACTGACTTTGATGATCACAAGGACCTGATCACAAGACTTTTTATAAAACCCTATGTTTTTAATAAAGTGGAACTGACAGGCGGCCTGTCCTACCTGCGGGGCGGCTGGAAGAACGGAACCAAGTACGTATACCGCAGTGGTACTGCTTCCAACGGGGATAAGATATTTATCGTGGATTCGTCTGCAGACAACCTGGGCCGGTCATCCCCCCGCCATTATTACGGAGCCGATCTGCAGGTCAAATTGCATCATGCGTGGGGAGAATCGGAATGGAGGGCCGAATACTGGTTTGGTACACAACCGGGCACAGCAGCATCCACCAGTAATCCCGGCACCCTTCCTACTTCCAACGGACTACCCGTACCCACATATGTCCGGCATTTTGATGGTGTTTTCCTGTTATTTCTTCAGCACATCGTAAGTACGAAACATCAGCTTTTGCTGAAGTATGACTGGTATGATCCCAATATCAGGGTAATGGAACCGGAGATCGGGAAACCGGGTACCAACCTTTCATCTGCAGATATAAAATTTGCAACACTCGGAATAGGGTATGTATACCAGATTAACCCCCAGACCAAACTGATCTTTTATTATGATTTTGTAAGAAATCAGGCCACCCTTATTAACGGGTATACTGCGGATCTGAAGGATAATATATTGACCTGCAGGGTACAATTCAGGTTCTGAAACCGGGTAACATTCCGGTAACATTGCGGTTATAATTGCTTAACATGGCGGTAACATGCCGGTAATGCCACAAGGCCACCTTTGCGGCAAATAAACCGCTATGTATCCGAGGTTGCTATTTTCTCTTACCCTTTTCCTTTTATCCTTTTTTTCAACCGCTTTTGGCCAGTCTCTGAAACTGACCGGGAAAGTGATAAATGCAAAGAACGAACCGCTTGCGGGAGCCACTGTTTCCATCGCAGGTACAAGCCGGCAGGTGGTAGCCGATGTGGAAGGTAAATTTTATATCAGCCTTGAGCCGGGGAAAAAGTATACTCTTACTGTTTCCTACACCGGTTATGAAACCAAGGAAGTGGCGGAAGTAGATGTAGCGGCCACACAGGACAACTTCGTGGAAATCGTGCTGGCAGTTAATACCAAATCAAGCCTGGAAGGGGTTACGATAAAAGCAACATCGAGGAGACAGGAAAACACCAATGCCCTGCTAAGCTTTCAGAAGAACAATATCGCTTTATCAAGCGGTATCGCGGCCGATTTTATCCGCCGCACACCGGATAAGAATACCGGAGAAGTATTACGCAGGGTGAGTGGGGCTTCCATCCAGGATAATAAATACGTGATCGTAAGAGGATTGAGCGACCGCTACAACCAGGCCATGCTGAACGATGCTCCGATGCCCAGCAGTGAACCCGATAAAAAGGCTTTTTCATTTGATATTATCCCTTCTTCAATGATCGATAATATCATTATCAACAAGACAGCCACACCCGATCTTCCGGGAGAATTCGCAGGTGGCCTTGTGCAGATCAAAACAAGGGATATCCCGGCCAATAATTCTCTTTCAGTTGGTTTCTCGATGGGTTATAACTCCCAGTCCACCTTTAAAGATTTTACAAGCAATGAAAGAAACTCCCTTGACTGGCTGGGTTTTGATAACGGGAACCGCAATCTTCCCGGATCGATTCCATCCATCACAGGATACCGCTCGCTGACCGACGCACAGAAGATCGAGCAGACAAAGAATTTTTCCGGCGATGTATATACAGAAGTGACAAAGAAAGCATTGCCGATCACCACCTTCAATCTTTCATGGGCCAATGTTTCCCGTTCAAAGAACAACGCCAGCTTTGGTACCCTGGTATCCGTTTACCACAGGCAGGGCATGATCGTGTATGATGATGTGGAACGGGGTCGTTTCGAACAGGTGCGGACACCGATATTTACGGGTAACGAAGTGCAGAACAGGTTTTCCGCCACAACCGGCGTGCTGGCCAATTTCACCTATGTAAAAGGAAAACATAAGATCTCCTTCAAGAACCTGTTCAACCAGTTGTATGAGGATAATTACTATAGCCGCAACCTGAATAACACAGGCCGCCTTCAGAATGTATCGCTCCGGTCATCCTTCCTGAACCAGCGTTCCCTTTACAGCGGGCAACTCGAAGGAGAACACCAGCTTACTCAGTCTGGGATAAAACTTAAATGGAGCGGGAATTTCGCTTATAATAATAAGACACAACCTGATTTCAGGACAGCACAATATGTAAAAAGTTCCTCCGACCCGAATGGTGAATATGAAATGGATGACGATGATACCCGTCGTTTCTTCTCCGAACTGGAAGACTTCACCGCTGGCGCTAACGGCTCTTTAAGTATTCCCTTTACACTCGGCGGACAAAAGCATACCGCGAAAATGGGTGGCGGTTCCACCCTGCGCTTCCGTCATTTTAACTCAAGAGTATTCCGTTACAGGGCGGCCTCCGCTTCAACAGATATTACGATCCCATATAATGAAGCATTCCTTCCATCCAATATCAATGCAAACGGACTTTACCTGGATGAACAGACACAGAACACGGACAAATACTTTGGGATTTCCGCCCTGAATTCCGGCTTCCTGATGTTCGACAATAAGATCGGGGAAAAAGTGCGGCTGATTTGGGGGCTTCGTGCGGAATTCTTCGAGCAGTTCCTCACCACCCGTGACCTTTCATTGAAAAGAGTGGTAGTGAACACAGAGAAATGGGATTTCCTCCCTTCGCTCAACCTTACTTATACAATCAACCAGAAGCACCAGCTGAGGTTATCGGCATCGCAGACAGTCGCGAGGCCTGAGTTCAGGGAAATTGCTCCTTTCCAGTTCTTTGACTATGAGCAGATCTGGGGTGTAAGCGGAAATACCGAATTGAAACGAACAGCGATATACAATGGTGATATCCGTTACGAATTCTATCCCAAGGCCGGAGAAGTGGTTTCATTAGGAGCACTTGTGAAAAGATTTGACAATCCCATCGAGCTCAGAATGGACCCGGGAAGCAATGGTGATCGCTGGTTGTTTGAATTTGCCAATGCCGATAACGCGTTATTATATGGTATCGAAGCGGAATTCAGAAAGGACCTCAGTTTCATCAGTGAAAAACTAAAGGACCTGACCTTTGTGAGCAATCTTACCCTGCTGAAATCAAAAGTGAGTCTTACCACCGAACAGGCGAGCGGAGTCAAAACAGAACTGGATAGGCCCCTTTACGGGCAATCACCCTACCTCCTGAACGCGGGATTCCAGTACAACAAGGGGCAATGGAACGGAACGATCCTTTATAACAGGATCGGCCCCAGGCTTTCACTAGTGGGTGATCCAACCGGCGCTGGTTTTTATGATATCTACGAAAAACCCCGGGACCTGGTCGACATGCAGGTATCCAAAAAGATATTGAAAAGCAAAGGCGAGTTAAAACTCACCATATCCGACCTGTTGAACAACCAGTACGCTTTTTATGATAACCCTTCCAGCAAACCGGGTTATGAATTCAGCAAGGGAGACAGGGTCAACTATGCTTACCGTCCCGGTACCGTGGTAACGATCGGTTTCACGTATGACTTTGACCTTCGTTCCAAAAAATAATCGATATACCGCATCAAAATTTTTAAATAAGAAAACAAAAAACAATGAATAAGTTCAAATCACTCCTTTTTGTCGCTGCAGTGGCCCTGTCCGCAGCTTCCTGTGTAAAGGTCAATTTTAATGAGGACAATGACACCGGTGGCGGCGTTGGTACCAACCCGGATGATCCTAATGTAAGCCGTGTGCTTGTCGGTTCGTATGAAAGAAATATCACACTGGACGGCGGAGCCTACACGATCAGGGGTTATGTTTATTTTACAGCAGGAACTACCCTGACCATTCCTGCCGGGACTATCCTGAAAAGCGATATTTCCCAGAAAGGCGCTATCATCATCGAGCGTGGTGCAAGAATTGAAGCTCTTGGTACGGCCGCCAAACCCATCATTTTTACATCCGGCAAACCGGCCGGCTCAAGAACCCGTGGTGACTGGGGCGGTATCATCATCCTGGGAAACGCGCCCACGAACAGGCCGCTTTCACCGGCTCCCCTGATTGAAGGTGGTGTTGATCGCCGGTATGGCGGCACAATCGTCAATGATAACTCCGGTACCATGCGTTATTGCCGTATCGAGTGGGCAGGTATTGCAGCCGAACCCGGTTCTGAGATCAACGGGCTGTCCCTGGGTGGTGTCGGCAGCGGCACTACGCTGGAATATATCCAGGTTTCGTATGGTAATGATGACGCGTACGAGTTTTTTGGTGGTACCGTGAATGCAAAATACCTTGTTTCCTACGCCACCTCGGATGACGACCTGGACTTTGACTTTGGCTATACCGGCAAAATCCAGTTCGCGGTCGTTCAGCGCAGGCCTGAGATCGCGGATACGGATGCAGGAAATGGTGTGGAGGCTGACAATGATGGTTCCGGTACTTTAGCTACTCCGTTCACAAGACCTGTCCTTTCCAATATTACCTGGATCGGTCCTAACGGTGATGCCAATACGCAGGCTAACCTGAATTTCGCGAACAGGTGGAGAAGGGCGGTCCGTTTTGAAGTGCACAATTCGATCATGATCGGATTCCCCAAGGGAGGATTCTCACTTGAAAGTGCTGCTACCGCTGATGCATACAATACCGATGCTTCCGTTTTCAAGAATAATTTGGTGCATGCGCTCGCCAGTCCTTATAAAGTGGATGCGGCGGCGGGTGCTGTGATCACGGCGGCCCAGGTTCAGACCAGGGCCGAAGCGAACGGTTGTGTTACTTATGCGAATGCTGCAGATATTATGCTGGAGGCTCCCTTTAACTGGGATGCGCCGAATTATGCTCCCAAGGCCGGTTCTCCCGCCCTGCTCGGAGCTGCCTTCACCGGGTTGGATGCATTCTTTACTTCTGTAACTCACCGGGGTGCAATAGGAACCAGTAACTGGCTTTCCACCTGGACCAGCTTTACGCCCCAGACGAACGTATATTAATTCTATCGCGAATATCTTTGTAAAGCCGCCCTCAAAAGCGGCTTTACTTTTTTTAATTTTATAGTATGTTCAGGGTTTTTACAATTGCAGGTTGGCTTTTCTTCTCATTTACTCTTTTACAGAGCTGTAGTGGGAATGACCCAAAAAAGAAAAACACCGATCCCAAAAAACCCGGTAGCGATACGGCTGATATCCGGATCGCCAATACAGGTTTTGATGCTGTACCCCGGCTTCGGGAGACAGACAGCATTCAGGTTCTTTACTATGATGACCCGGATGGTGATTCGGTCCGCTACAGCCGGTTTTATAAATACACGATTACCACCGACTCACTGGTTATACAACAATTATTGTCCGGGTTTGAAAAGTCCTTCAACGAATCTCTTATGACCCGTGCTTGCCGTTCAGAAGGCAAGATGTACCTGTTTGCGGATGAACGGGAAGTAAAAACGATTTATTTCTCCACCCGTTGTGATTCCTGCTGTTACCTGTATTTCATCCGGGACGGGCGATTTCTGTACGTTGATATGAATGATACGGTCCGGTCTGTTATCAGCAAATTGAAAAAAGAGAGTCGAAAGCCCTGACCAGGACGGAAGGGGAGCACTTACTTTACTTTCCGGGGTTATAAGCATAAACCACTTCGTAGGAAGATTTAACGAGTGCCGGGATCAATTGACCCAGCCCCAGGTCTTCTTTCTGGGGAGTGGGTTCACAGACAGAATATGTTTCGCCGTTGTAAAGGATTGGCCGGCCTACGGGTTTATCAAATTTTACCGCCACCGTTACATGCTCCGGGTAGGAGAGGACGATCATGGGAAGGTTATAGATCTCCTTCACCAGGTAAAAGAAGAGGGCGGCCCGGTCTTCACAATCACTTTGATCGAAAAGAAGCGTTTGTTCCGGCGTTAACCTTTTCTCATTGCCGTAGATCTTTGCATCCGTTTCAAAAAGGAAAGCATAGCGGGTGAAGCGCATCAGGTAATCCACCCCGTGTTTGACACTCATCCCTCTGATATTTTTTTTCAGCAGCGGTATCAGGGAATGATAGGTGCCCTCGCTAAGGGGGATATTAAAATAGGAAGCGTAATCCACCACCGGATAATTGGCAAAAATGGTTTTGATCTGCGGGTTCAGTTTTACCCTGAAATTGTAATCGTGCTGGTGATAGCTGAACTGCAATTGTTTTTCCTGGTATTCACCGGGATTGAAATACGGCAGCCGGGTGATTTTGTAAGAGAATGTTGCGGTAACCGCGGTTGCCGGAAGACTCACCGGTGTAAAGCGCTCCTTATTAAAATCAATATTGCTGCCATAGTCGTGATAATTCAGGCAGATATATTGTTTCCCGTTCTCCAGGTAAAAAGGAATATTGTAAATATTCTCATCACATTGTACATAGAACAGCAACTTTTCACCACCTGTCTTCAGGGTGGCGGAATAGCCGGACTGCACCAGTAAAAACCACTTGTAGAGCGTATAGCGGTAATAATTATCAGCTTTAGGGCTTATCTGCTGGGCGGTTTTCCGGATAAGCTGGTAAAAAAGCCAGTCATCCAGCTGAAGTTGTTTTTTATAGCTCAGCAAGGTTTGAACGACTGTTTCAAACCGGCTTTCCTGTAATTGACAGGCAAACTGATGTACTGATTCGGAACTAAATTTTGTGGGAAAGGGGAGATTAAAGGACTCATCAACAGGCATTTCCACTTTATAGCCGAAATAATCAAAGCTTACCAGGTGCACTCTGCCCTTTTCCGCAAAACCGGGCGGGTTTAGCATGCAAATGAAGAGGAAGGATAATATCGTAAGCCGGGTCTTCATACGGACTTCACATTAAAGCTACAAAAACTTAACAATAAGGTAATATTAAATTTTTGGCTGATATTTTCTGAATTCTGATTTCTCCGGCTATTATATGTTACCCCGTAGCAGCTCCCCCGGTAACAGCTCCCGGCTGTTTTGGAAGGAGCTCTTTGCAGGAAACCGGGATGGCAGGGGTGACTTTTTTATTTTAACTTTCAGAAAATAATCGAATGAGAATCGCGACCTTATATTTAGTCATTATACTGCTGTCTTCCTGCAGCCGTTCTGCTACCGGAAAAAAACTGGCGGGGTGTGACAGCCTTATAATAACCTTCAATGCCCCCAACAGCGATTCTGTTATTAATGTCGTGAGTACCACCGAAACAAAGGCCATCAGCAAACTCGCCGGGTTCGTGGACGGGAAACCCGCGGAGCAATACAAGTGCGGCTATGACGGGAACATGATCTTTTTCAAAGGAGGGCGCCAGGTTTTGCCGGTTGTTTTCAAATACAGTGAAGAAGGCTGCCGGCATTTTCTGTTTGACCTGGATAATAAAGTAATGAGTTGCCAAATGAGCAATGAAGCTGCTGATTTTCTTAAAAGCCTGGCGACGGGCAACAACTGGTACTGAACAGGTAATACCAGTTCTACACTTCGTTCTCCTTAAAGGAAAGAATAATGTTTTCCCTGGTCGGTGTTACCTGGCGGTAAAGCACCCCGGCCTTGTCCAGCATATTCCGGGACGCAATAAAAATATCGTCTCCTGCATATTTATCCGAGAGAAAGATCACTTCCGTAATGCCAGCCTGGATGATCGCTTTTGAACATTCGTTGCAGGGGAAGAGTGCCGTATAGATCCGGCAGCCGTGAAGGTCCATTCCGATATTGTTGAGAATGGCATTCAGTTCGGCATGACAGACATAGGGATATTTCGTTTCCAGGAAATCACCTGTCCTTCCCCAGGGGAACTCATCATCGTCACAGCCCGCCGGCAGGCCGTTATAACCGGCGCCTACAATTTTATTTTTTTGATTGACGATACAGGCTCCAACCTGTGTGCCCGGGTCCTTGCTTCGCCGGGCCGATAGCAGGGCAACGCCCATGAAATATTCATCCCAGGATATATAATCTTTTCTTTTGCCCATACTTTTCATTCAAGGGGCTAAAGATCGGCGAAAATCAATAATAAAACCGCAGGAATAGGGATGAACAGGGATCAGCGCAGTAAAAACCGGGCTTTGCAATAGATAATATAGGCAAGCGAAATGGCAGCCAGCCACGCCAGGATAATAAGGAGGATGGATAATATGTTTACTCTCCGTTTTGCCATTTATTCAGTGATACGGGTGAGCCTGAGATTAGCCACCGGGGAAATGATCAGCGGGAATTTTTCAACCACCACATTGCTGCTGTCGAGACCGAATGCTTTTTCTTCCGACAGGCTTATTTCCTTCAGCCCGAAATGAAGCTTCATGATCAGCCGTTCCCCGATCGACAGTTCATTATCCTGGCTCAGGTATTTTTCCATGACCACGAATGAGAAATCACCGGTGATATTGTTTCGCTCCAGGCTCTCATACCGGCTGATCACATTGACCTCTTTATTGGTCACCAGGTCTTCCACCACTTTGCGGAACAACAGGTTGATGCGTGGCTGTACCCGGAAACCAAGCCTGAAATCCACCCGGATAATATCGTTCGGTATGATATGGGTGACCTTGTACTCTGTAGTGTAGGGATCATCCAGCGTATCCACATGCACCAGCCAGTAAATGTCTGCACGTTTGGGTTTTCGGTTCAGGATAGAATAAATGATCTTATGTTCTATTTCCTTTGCATTATCCGCGCTGGTCAGGTAAACAAGGTGGGTAGCGTATTTAGGAATGCTTTTGTCAAGGCTCAACTCCTGGATCTTGGGGACATAGTGTTCCAGCCTGACAAATTCCACATAACGGTTCTTGATCTTCCGGGCCCTGTACCAGTCATACATGACCAGGAAAAGCAATCCGCCAACAATAAGCGTAACATAACCGCCATGGGGGAACTTATCCATATTGGCATAGAAGAAACTGAATTCGATGGTGAAGTAGACGGCAAGGTACAGGTAAACAAATACCGGTTTTACCCTGCGCAGCACCAGGAAATTGGCAAATAGTATGGAAGTCGCGATCATAGTGGCGGTGATGGCCAGTCCGTAAGCCGCTTCCATATTGGATGCTTTTTTGAAGTACAAAACGATACCAATGCACCCGATGTACAGTAAAAAATTCACCGCGGGTATATACAACTGGCCCTTTGTTTCTGTAGGGTAATTGATCTTTAGTTTGGGCCAGAGATTCAATCTCATGGCTTCACTTACCAGTGTGAACGAACCGGATATCAAAGCCTGGCTGGCAATGATGGTTGCGGCCGTGGCAATACTAATCCCAAAGTACATGAACCATGAAGGCATGATACTGTAAAAAGGGTTGAATCCCCCTTCGATCATCTCCGCGCTGATGAGCCCGCCCCGGTGGGTGTGCAGCAACCAGGCTCCCTGTCCGAGATAATTCAGGATGAGGCAGGTCTTGACCAGTATCCATGAATACCGGATATTCCATTTACCGCAATGACCGAGATCTGAATACAAGGCTTCGGCGCCGGTGGTGCACAGAAACACACCGCCCAGGATAAAAAATCCCTGCGGGTAGTTGCTCAAAAGGTGATAAGCGTGATACGGATTGAATGCATTTAGCACGGGCAGATGATTGAAAAGTTGCACGGTTCCCAATACGGCGAGCATAATAAACCATACCAGCATGACCGGCCCGAAAAAACGGCCGATAAAAGCGGTTCCAAACTGCTGAATAAAAAATAATACGGTCAGTATCCCGATCACGATATAAATAACTGTCCACTGGCTGATATGTGAAAGTGCAGGCACCTGCTTCAACCCCTCGATCGCGGAAGTAACAGAGATGGGAGGGGTGATCATTCCGTCTGCCAGCAATGCTGCCCCACCTACCATCGCCGGTATGACCAGCCATTTTTTTCTTCTTCTCACTAATGCGAAGAGCGAAAAGATCCCCCCTTCACCTTTATTATCCGCCTGGAGGGTGAGTATGACATATTTGATAGTAGTTTGCAATGTAAGGGTCCAGATGATACAGGATAAGGCCCCGATGATCAGTTCTTCCGTGATCACTTTGCCATTGGTGATGGCATTGAGCACATACAGGGGCGAAGTGCCGATATCGCCGAAAATAATTCCCAGGGCAATCAGCAGGCCTGCCGGTGTTGCCTTGTTATGCGAAAGAGACATTTTTTTATAGTGTATTGATCAGGGAACAAATGTATAGCGGCTTTTCCCCTTCTTGTGCGATTGCGCCCTTCAACAACCAAATCTTTATAAAATCTTTATACGGCTAAACTGCTTTGTTGATCGTGAAAACATTTTTCTGCATGTGGCCATGCAATAGATGATAATCAGGGTAAAATATTCTGAATGGCAGGGCTCTATGCCGGGCGTGAATTTTGGAAGGTCATTTACAACTATTATTGGCAGGGCAGCTTTAATCTTTTCTTGTATCCAGCGTAAAGCCAACCGTTGTTCCGACGTTTTCTGTACTTCTGACATGAATGGTCTGCCCGTGCGCCTCGATGATATGTTTGCAGATGGAAAGTCCCAGCCCGCTTCCGGATACATCAATGCTGCGTCCTTCATCGGTCCGGTAGAAACGCTCAAACAACCGCGGCAGGTGCTTTTCCGGTATTCCTATGCCGTCATCCGTGATCTCAACCAGTATATGTTTGCCGTCTGTTTTATACATGCTGGCAGTGATGCTGCCGTTTCGTTTCCCGTATTTGACCGAATTATCCACCAGGTTGGTCAGCACCTGTCTGATCTTTTCCTTATCGGCAAAAACAGTCAGGGGTGATTCGCAGCCCTTCTTGATACTGCAATGAATGTTCATCTCTTCCACCTTTACGGAAAGACTTTCAAACACATCCCTGACCAGGTCCTGGATCACAAAATTCTCCCGGTTCAGTACCAGTTCGCCCCGCTCGAGCCTGGAAATAACATCCAGGTCATTGAGCAGGTGGGTCAGCCGGTCCACATTCTTCGATGTTTTTTCAAGGAACTTCCTGTTCACCGCCGGGTTCAAAAGGGCGCCACCCAATAAGGTGTCCACGTATCCCTGTATGGCAAATACCGGGGTCTTGAATTCATGCGAAAGGTTTTGCAGGAATTCTTTCCGGAACTGTTCATTCTTGCGCAACAGTTCCAGTTCCTCTTCGTTCTCGGCGGCCCAGGCTTCTACATCTTCGCGGACCTCATCAATGCTTTTCCTGGGCAATACATACTTATAATAGGTCTCTTCCTTTTTTGTGGCTTTTGTCTTATTGATGAATTTGTAAATGAGTTTTATTTTCCGGTAGATGAAGCGTTCCAGTACAATTGAAATAAGAAGGTAGGCGCCGCCAAAGAGGATGAGAAACGAACCTCC
>CAZEZE010000039.1:0-11893 GCA_964516445.1 uncultured Chitinophaga sp.
ATTTCATCTGCTCCACCGGGTAACCCATCAGGTGGCGGCCGAAAAGATTATGCGCCACCAGGTACTTTTCTTCAAACACTTTTTTCTGGATCTCGGGCAGCACTTTGTATCCTCCCTTCACCACAGTGGAATACGGTCCGCCGGTCCAGTAGGTCTCTTCATTCAGTTGTATGCGCTCTTCCCGGTTCCTTCCAAAAACCATCGCCCCCAGCCTTCCGTTGCCCACGGGCAGCGCCTCCTCCCATTTCTGCGCGGGACTATCGTACCACAACAATGTGGAGGGATCAAAGGCCTTGCTGCCGATCGATTGGGGGATGCTGCCGGGTTGGGCGGGTGATATGAGATGGGTGATCGAAGTTGTAAATAAGAGAACGAATCGTTTCATCCTTCAAATTACGAATAAATGGCAGTCGGGCAGCCGACTGCGGACTGCCGACTGTAGACTGTCGACTGAGGACTGCCCGGCTGCCCAACTGCAAGACTGAGACGGGGCATGCCCCGTCTCTACTCCGCCCATGACATCACATAATTCGTATTCTCAATCTCCAGGGCCTGTTTCGTCAGCATCAGCGGACGGAACGTATCGACCATGACGGCCAATTCCTTTGTCTCCCTGGCACCGATGCTTTTTTCCACGGCCCCGGGATGCGGCCCGTGCGGGATGCCGGCAGGGTGCAGGGTGATCATACCGCGGGTGACATGCTTGCGGCTCATGAAATCGCCGTCAACATAGTACAATACCTCATCGCTGTCGATATTGCTGTGATTATACGGTGCAGGGATCGCATTGGGATGATAATCGTAAAGCCTGGGCACAAAGGAACAAACGACAAATGAACTGGTCTCAAAGGTCTGGTGGATCGGCGGCGGCATATGCACACGGCCTGTGATAGGCTCGAAATCATGTATGGAAAAAATATATGGATAGCAGCAGCCGTCCCAGCCGATTACATCAAAGGGATGGGTGCCGTAATGCAGCCCGTAAAGTATTCCCTTTTTTTTAGCCCTGATCAGGAAATCCCCTTTTTCATCAATGGTGATCAGCTCCTGCGGGGGACGGATATCCCTTTCGCAATAGGGTGAATGTTCCATCAGTTGCCCGAACCGGCTCATATATCTTTTCGGGAACCGCAGCGGCGAAAAAGATTCTACGATGAACAGGCGGTTCCTGTCGTTATCAAAATGGATCTGGTAAATGGTTCCCCTTGGCAATACGATATAATCACCGTAACCGAATGGCAGCTGCCCGTATTGGGTGATCACCGTCCCGCTCCCCTCGTGCACAAAGATCATTTCATCAGCATCGGCGTTCTTGTAGAAATAATCTTTTGTTCCGGATTCCGGCGCGGCCAGCACAATATGACAGTCGCTGTTCACCAGCACCGGCACGCGGCTCTCCAGGAATTCGCCACCCGGCTTTATATCAAATCCTTCAAAGCAGCGGTGTTTCAGCATTTTTTCCTCGGCCACCTGCGGACTCACATCCACCTGCGGTTCGGTCTTGATGATCTGGGTGGGGGGATGACAATGATACAGCAAAGCGTAATCATCGCTGAAACCTTCGGTAGAAAAAAGTTGTTCGCTGTAAAGGCTGCCATCAGGCTTGCGGAATTGCGTATGGCGCTTGTGCGGTATTGTTCCTAGTTTATAGTAATGGGGCATGATTGTTTGTTTTTATATCGGAAAGTCGGTTAATAGTCCGGAAGTCGGGTAGTCCGAAAGTCCGAAAGTTTATTTCCTAAAGTGTAAAAGTCATTCAATTTTCTATTTTACATCGTGAAGTTTGTTATAAGTCTGGAAGTCAGAAAGTCCGAGTTGAGTCCGGAAGTCGGAAAGTCCGAGTTGAGTTCGGAAGACGGAAAGACTATAAGTTCGAAAGTTTGAACTCCGGGAAGTAATAGTCCTTTCTCAACCACAGAGTCTGTCTTCCGGACTTCCAGACTTCCAGACTTTCCGACTTTCCGACTTTCGGACTATCCGACTTTCACACTATCGAACCAGTTCCAGCGAAAGCATCAGGAAATAATACTTCCACTTCCTTTTATCGATAAAGTATGTAAAGTTGCGGTGAAAGGGCATAACCGAAATTACAACTAAATTCATTCCTGCAATGACAAGGATCGGACTTATATCGGATACCCACGGCTTCCTGGATGATGCGGTTTTCGGGCATTTCGAACAATGCGACGAGATCTGGCATGCCGGGGATTTCGGGGAAGGGGTAGCTAAGAGATTGAAGGAGAAAAAGAGGTTAAGAGGAGTGTACGGGAATATAGATGAGCAGGAAATTCGTTCAGAGTTCCCGGAACAACTGGTCTTTACCTGCGAAGAAGTAAAAGTCATGATCCGCCATATCGGGGGCTACCCACCCCGTTACAATCCGGAGACCAAAAAAGAACTGGCCCTTCATAAGCCGCAGCTTTTTATTTGCGGGCATTCCCATATTCTGAAAATAATGTACGATGAAAAGATCGGCTGCCTGCACATGAACCCCGGCGCCGCCGGCAGGCAGGGATGGCAGAAAGTGCGGACGGTGATCCGGTTTGTTATCGACGGGAAGGAGATGAAGGAATGTGAGGTGATTGAGTTGGGGAAACGGTGAGAACAGGTTGAACATGGTTGAACAGTTGTTGAACATGGTTGAACATTGTTGAACATGGTTGAACATTGTTGAACATTGTTGCGTGAAATTGCACGCGTTCAACAACCATTCAACAACCGTTCAACAATCATTCAACAACCATTCAACAACCGTTCAACAATCATTCAACAACCATTCAACCACCATTCAACAACTTTCAACAACATTAAACCTCCCTCCTCACCATCGCCCTGCTCTTACTGCTTTGCCTTACCACTTCGAATCCATTCTTCTTAAAGGAACTCAATACGCCCACCCAGAGAAAGGGATGCGGCACATTTTCGGCATAGGGTATCGCCGGGTAGGCCTCGAGTACTTTTATTTTTTTCTTCCTGGCAAACGCGACCGCTCCTTTTATCAATTGATTGGATAAACCCTGGTGGCGGTATTCCTTTTTTACAAAAAAGCAGGTGATGCTCCACACGGGTTTATCATCGATCGGCTTAAAGGACCTGGAGTTTTCGAGTTTCATATAATCCTCCCTTGGCGCCAGGGCGATCCAGCCAACGGGCTCCTCCCCGAGGGAAGCGATCAGTCCCACCGGCTTGCCTTTATTGACCAGTTTTTTGGCCAGTATTTTATTGCCGCCCGGTTTATTGGCCTGGAACTCCTTATACGGCAGCCGGAAAAACATGCACCAGCAGTTTCCGCAACCTCCCTTCTCCCCCATGAGTGTTTCATATTTTTTCCAGGTGGCCGCGGTCAGTTCCTCAAACGTCAAACTACTTTTTAAATGACCGGTCTTTTTGTCCATACGCCAATTTACCAAATCGGTGCAATGAATAACTTAGAAATCCTGCTTTTTACCTGCCAGGGCAGACCGGAGCGAGGAGGGATTGATTGAAAAGTGTTGCCTGAATGCCGTGACAAAATGTTCGGGGCTGTTGAAACCGCAGGCATAGGCAATAGCCGAAACAGGGTCTGTTGTCTCTTCCAGCAGGATCCTGGCATGGGTCAATCTTACGGATAATAAGTATTGATGCGGTGATTCACCTGAAATGGCCCGGAAGATCCTGCTGAAATGAAATGGGCTCACATGGCAATGAAGAGCCAGTTGCGCTAATGAAACCGCTTCGCTGAAACGGGAGAATAGATACTCACGGGCCTTCTCCACAGTTCCCAGGTGCTGTTGCTTTAATTTGTCGGGAATAGCCGCCGGAACCGGTGCGCTGCCCAGCACCGTCATTGTTTTGTCGAGAAGGGCCAGCACCATTTCATCGGTCTCCAGCGAACTGTTTTCACCGGAATGTATCCGCTGCAGGATCCGGTGATGCATGTATTCCAGCCCCGGGCCCGCAGTTACCATGATCGAATGAACATCATTGTTCTTCAGTATCCACGGCAGTTTGCTTCCGTACATATCCAGGATCGTATCTTCGAAAAAGGATCTTTTGAAATCAAAGATGGTGACAATATCAGGCTGACCGTCGATATGCCGGGTGGTATGCTCAAATCCCGGTTTGGAGATAAGCAGCCTGCCCGCATGCACTTCATCCTTTCTCCTGAAACTCCGGTATTCAAAAAATCCTTTGCGGATAAAAGAAAGGCAGAAACTCTGGTTGTACTCGGGATCGGTGACAGAACAAACGTTACAATGACATTTATAATCCACCACCCGGTAAAAACCAGACTCGTGGAGGATATGTATGTCTGCCATTTTCATGACTTAAAATTACCGTTTTCGACCTGCCTGCTTTTACCCGTTCATAAAAATTCCCGTAAAAAGCAAGATTTCTAAGCCGGGAAAGCGGCTATTGAAGGAAATTGCAGGCCTAAAATCAGAAATCATGAATAAAGAGATCAGCAGGTACATCACTGAATTTAAAACTGTTTACAACGGCGAACCCTGGTACGGCCGTTCACTGGCGGCGATACTGGGGGATGTGGATCCCGCCGCTGTTTTTACAAAACCAAACCCCGGTACGCATAGCATATTTGAGATCGTGCATCATATGTATGCCTGGCGCGACCTGCTGGTCAAAAGACTGCAGGGCGATACAAAAAGTAAAATTTCAATGAACTCCCCGGAAGACTGGTCGCCCGCGCCTAATGCCAGTCCGGAGGAAGCATGGAAGGAACTGATACAAAAACTGGATCAGAACCAGCAGGCCCTGGTACCCGCGCTTGCCCAATGGAAAGATGAGGCGCTCTATCTTCCCTTCGCCGGTACCGAATACCCGCTCCGCACCTTCCTGGACGGGCATTTTCAGCATGATATCTACCATATCGGGCAGGTGGCGCTGGCGATGAAATCATTTAAATAAAATACCTATGATCGTAAGAACATGGCATGGACGGACCAACGCTTCGGATGCGGAAATCTACCGGGATTATATGATCCGTACCGGGATCCAGGAATTGCGTTCCACCCCCGGGAATCTCGGCGTACAGTACTGGGTGAGAAAAGAGGGTGATATCGCGCACACCTGGATCGTCTCCTGGTGGAAGGATTATGAATCCATCCGCGGATTCGCCGGGGAAAATATTGAAATACCCCGCTATTACGAAGAGGATAAAAAATACCTGCTGGAACTGGAGCCGCTGGTACAGCATGCGGAGGTTTGGGATTTCAGGCCGGCGGATTGATCCCGCCGTTCAACCAAAATTCCTTCCCCTGTACAGGGAAATACAGTAGCTTTTCAAAAAACTCATTATGCGGTATCCAACTTCACGGCGGGAATGGCTGAAACAAACATCTTTCGCAACGCTGGGACTTGGTTTCTCTCTTCGTTCGATAGCGGGGGAAGATCAGCTGCCCCGGCAATTCGGAGGGGATACCGGCCTGGTCAACCTGGGTTCCAATGAAAATCCTTACGGCATTTCACCAAAGGCCCGGCAGGCGATCCTGGATATGATCGGTGAATCCAACCGCTACCAGATTAATGTTCCCGGCCTTGCCGGATTCAAAAAGAAACTGGCGGAATATTATAAGGTGGGGGAAGACCAGGTGATCGTAACCCCCGGTTCGGGGGAAGGCCTGGCCCTGCTGGCCCGGCATTTCAATAAAGGGAATATCGTTACGGCCAATATCACCTATGGTACGTTACCGAATACGGCTAAAAAGGCCGGCACCAAAGTTATCGAGATCCCACTAACGCCCGGGATGGTACACGACCTCCCCGCGATGCTGGCCGCCATCAACAATGAAACAGAACTGGTGTTCATCTGCAACCCTGCCAATCCCTCCGGCACGATACTGGACGCCGCGGCTTTAAAGACATTCTGCGAAGAAGCTTCCAAAAAAGCGGTGGTGCTGGTGGATGAGGCCTATAATGAATTTACCGACCCCGGTGATACCGAATCAATGATCGGCCTGATCGAAAAGAACCCCAATATTCTTGTTATTAAAACATTCTCGAAGATCCATGGCATGGCGGGACTCCGGGTCGGGTTTATCATCGGTCATCCCACCCTTATCGCCAAACTGCAGCCCGGTTATTTTCAACTGTCGCGCTATGCCGTCAGCAACCTCAGTCTTGCCGCTGCTCAGGCCAGTCTAACGGATGAATCCCATCTGGCTATGAGCAAACGGAAAAATGAAGCGGCCAAACGGTACACCCTGTTTGAAATGAAAAAGCTGGGGATCGATTTTATTCCATCCTCCACCAATTTCATTTTTTACCCGGTGAAAAATTATCCCGGCGACTATGCGGCCGGCATGCTTAAAAAGAATAATATCATCCTGCGATCGAATACGTATGCCGGTGCACAATGGGCAAGGGTAAGCGTGGGCACACTGGAAGAAATGGAGCAGTTCTGTTCATCCCTGAAATCCTTCACCGGCTGATATTTAACATGTTCTTACGGCGCGGCTGCCTTATTTTTTCCTTACAAAAACCAACCATATGCGTAAAATAATCCCGCTCCTGGCAATCCTTTTTATTTTTTCCATCCCGGCAAAGGCGCAAACCGACCTGCAAACGATCAGGGATATTCAAACGGCTTGCTTCTATTACCTCGACGGCGCCACGAACGGCGACAGTATACTGTTCTCGAAAGCCTTTGTTCCGGACGGGCAAATGCGTTATATGAGAAATGATACATTGATGAATGTATCGCTGGGAGATTTTATGGCAAGGATGCGGAATACGGGGAAGAGAACCGAACGGAAAACGAAGATTGAAAGCATTTCAGTTTTTGGCAATGCCGCAACGGCAAAGCTTACGATCGAATACCCCACCTTCTACTTCCACGATATCATGAGCCTCCTGAAAACAAAAGATGGCTGGAAGATCGTGAGTAAGATATTTTATCGGGAGGAGAAACGTTAATGATTTACTTTCAAAGCATCAAGAAACAAGATACAAGAACCAAATAAGCATCAAATTAAAAATTCAAATGGGAGACTGTTTGTTTGGGATTTACGATTGCTTTGGGTTTGCGTAGTGAAGTTGACTGCTCTGTTCTCCAACAGATGCGGTTTTTTTACCCGGGACCCCCGTCATGGCCGGGTCGGCATGACAGTAAAAAAATGATGCTGCCGACTGCAAGACAGCCCAACGCTCAACGTCATCCCGGGGCACGGGGGATCAATGCCGAAAACATCCTAAGTAATAAACTGAACTCTTTCGATGAAGCCGAAATGATATCAGCATGTATCACTATTTAGCATCTAACTGCGCAGATCCCTCGTACCTCGGGATGACGCGACTGCAAGACTGCATGACTGCTTGACTGCACCGCCCACGCCCAGGCTTTGGCGGGCTAGCCCAACTCCTAACTCACATCACATTCCCGGAAACCAACTCCTGTTCACTCCCACATCGCGGAAGGGCCAAGGAATGGAGATCAGGATGATCAGCAAAGCCAATCCATAATAAAGAAGTGTTCTTTTATGTTTGGCAGCATCCGGCACGCTCTTCTTTGCGTAAGAATAGCCCAAATGAATAAGTATGATCGCGATTAGCATGCCAATGGTATGCTCGGCCACGTAAAACCGAAGGCTCGGGTTCTTCATTACTTCGCCGAAACCGGTTTCCTGGATCCTTTTAAATCCCAGCTCACCCGTGATCCACTG
Source organism: uncultured Chitinophaga sp. (assembly GCA_964516445.1). Classification (GTDB taxonomy): domain Bacteria; phylum Bacteroidota; class Bacteroidia; order Chitinophagales; family Chitinophagaceae; genus JJ008. The sequence goes on from CAZEZE010000039.1 coordinate 7,659, forward strand.
GTACAATCCAACCAGCAGCATCACATCCGCGCAGATCATGAGGAACAAGCCCGTTTTCCGGTGCCCGGGAGTAAAAGCCTTATGACGATCCGCGAAACTTTTATAGATAGCGACCAGCAATAAGATCAGAATGATCCAGCGGAGAACACTGTGCAGGTGAAGCATGCCGTTGTACATAGCTTTGATTTTGGTGAATGCTAAGTTAGCTGATTAATGGGGATTTTAAACAGCTGTTTAGGGATCAAAAGAAGCATTCAATACCATCCAACTACTCTACCCAATCAGCGATGAACACATTCGTATCCCGGGTGCCACCATTATTCCTGTTGCTGCAGAAAACGATCTTCTTCCCGTCGGGTGAGAACATGGGGAAAGCATCAAAGCCTTTATCCCGGCTGATCTTTTGGAGATTGGTACCATCCTCATTGATTGTATAAAGATTGAAAGGAAATCCTCTTTTATACTCATGGTTGGAGGCAAAGATGATCCGCTTGTTGTCGGGCATATAGGCCGGCGCCCAGTTGGCCTGGCCGTAAGAAGTTACCTGCCGGGCATTGCTGCCATCGGCATTTGCCACCCATACTTCCATATTGGTGGGCGCCACTAAATTCTCGGCCAGCAGGTCCCTGTACTCTTTCATCTCTGCGTCGTTCTTCGGGCGGCTGGCACGCCAGATGAGTTTGTTGCCGTCAGGACTGAACCAGGCACCGCCATCATATCCGGGCGTATTTGTCACTCGTTTTTCATTACCGGTTTCGAGGTCCATTATATACATATCGATATCACCGTCTTTGGTACTGGTATAGACCATTTTTTTTCCATCCGGCGAAAGGGTCGCTTCCGCATCATATCCTTTTGAATGGGTAAGCTGCTTTACAATCTTTCCGTCGAGGTCGGCCATGAAAATATCAAAGGTGCTGTAGAGGGGCCAGATGTATTTATTGCCATATTTTGAACGGTCCGGCACCGGGGGACAGGCATCTCCTCCCAGGTGAGTGGAAGCGTACACAATATGTTTGTTGTCTTTTGTAAAGAATCCGCAGGTGGTGCGTCCTTTTCCGCTGCTGATCATTTTGTATTCGAATTTTCCGCCCGGTTTCTTTGGAACTTTCCCCACGAAGATCTGGTCGCAGGGCACCCCGTCTTTGGCATTCGTTCGCTGAAACACCAGCCACTTGCCGTCATAACTCCAGTATGCCTCCGCATTATCGCCCCCGAAAGTGAGCTGCTGTATATTCTTAAAATGCGATTCATCGGGATAACGCAATGTATCGGCATTAGCTGTCCCCCCTGTTACCTTCGCGCTGTTGTTGCAGGAAAGGGCCAGTATTGAAAGCGCAAACAGGGAAGCGATAATTTTTCTCATTTCTTTTCGTTTTAATCAGCGGCAGCAAAGTTATTTTTGCCGGACACTTGATTTGTCAGGGTATTGTCATACCTCATTATATTAATTCAAAAAACCATGCACAAGGCCGCAAAATTAGCTTTCAGCTTAATCTCCGCTATGATCCTCGTCAGCAGTTGCACTGATCGTGAAAAGGCCTCTCCCTTTGCGGAAATACTGGGCCGGGAGCCCTTTGCCGCACTGAGCGACAGCATAAAGAAAGACCCGGGGAATGAGGAACTCTGGTTCCGCCGGGCGGTATTGCTCAACAGTAACAATTTCCCCGAGCCCGCGCTCGCTGATTTTCAGAAAGCATGGTCATTGAAAAAAGAAGAGAAATACGCGCTGGGGATCAGCACCCTGCTGCTGGAATCAAACGCAGATTCCGCCCTCCGCTTTTTGAAAGAAGCGATAAAGGTAGTTCCCAACAGCCTGCTCCTGCAATTAAGTCTTGCCCGCACTTATGATAAGAAGAATGACCCGGATGCGGCACTCGGGGTCTGTGACAGGATACTGCAGTCGAACCCGCAGCAATCGGATGTATTGAAACTAAAGGCCGACCTGCTGGACAAAAAAGGGTTGAACAAAGAGGCCACCTCCATTCTCGAAAATGCTTTTCGCATCGTACCCTATGATGTGGAACTCAATTATATCCTGGCATTGCGTTATGCCGAAGCAAAGGATCCCAAAGTGCTGGCCATCTGCGATTCCCTGATCAAAGCGGATACGGAAGGCACTCATGCCGAACCCTACTACTACAAAGGCATTTATTATTCCAACACCGGTGATAAAGCAAAGGCGCTGGCCTTATTTGATGAAGCGGTAAAACACGATTACTATTTCATGGATGGCTATATTGAGAAAGGGAGCATCTATTACGACATGAAAAAGTATACCGAGGCCCTGGGCGTTTTCAACCTGGCGCTGACGATATCCCCGCAGTTTGCCGACAGTTATTACTGGATAGCGAAATGCCAGGAGGCCACCGGAAAGAAAGCAGAGGCACGGGCGAACTATCTTCGGGCATTTGAACTTGATAAAACGATCATTCAGGCCAAAGAAGCGGCTGACAGGTTGGTTAATTAGTTGATTAGTCAATTGGTTAATTTGGGTTTACAGCACACATAACCTCCATGGATTCAGGGGTGCTATGTTTTGTTTAAACCCAAAAACTATATGTTGAATAAAACAATTTGCACAAACTGCCCAGTTAACCAATTTACAAGCGGCCAGGAAAAGATACTTACAAGAGTACATTCTGCAACAAGGGCCTAATTAACCAATCAACTAATTAACCAATTAACTAATTGACCAATTAACTAAATTGCACCGCAAACAATCTCCAAAATGCCCATTGTCGCCCCCTCCCTCCTCTCCGCCAATTTCCTGAACCTCCAGGCTGACTGTAATATGCTGAATGAAAGTGAGGCGGACTGGTATCATCTCGATGTGATGGATGGCTGTTTCGTACCCAATATCAGTTTCGGACCAATGATCATTGAATTTTTCCGAAAAGCGACCACCAAGGTTTGTGATGTACACCTGATGATCGAAGAACCGGAGCGTTTCGCGGAGCAGTTTAAAAACGCCGGGGCTGATATTCTCTCTGTTCATATCGAAGCCTGCCGTCACCTGCACCGGAATATCCAGCAGATCCGTTCGTTGGGAATGAAACCCGGGGTGGCCGTAACACCGCATACGCCTGTTTCATCGCTGAACGATATACTTCATGATATTGACCTGGTCTGCCTGATGAGCGTAAACCCCGGCTTTGGCGGTCAAAAGTTCATCCCTAACACGATCGAAAAGATCAAACAACTCCGCAAAATGATCGACGAACGCGGATTGAATGTGCATATTGAAATTGACGGTGGCGTAACTCTGGAAAACGCACCGGCAATCATAGCTGCGGGCGCCGATGTTCTGGTGGCGGGTAATACGGTCTTCAAATCAACCGATCCAAAGGCTACGATCAGCAAACTTAAAAAGTTGTAACGGGAATAATGTTTTCGGTAAATAAGGCTATGCGAAACTTTCAGTTTCGCATTTTTTATTCTGTCGCCTTGGGCGACTTAATTAAAACGCCGGTCAAGGCTCTGCGAAACTTCTGGTTTCGCAGCTCTGATCCGTCGACTCTGGTAACCTAAACTCACCCCTATTATTTTTAATGCATTAAACTATTCGTATCTTGTCCCGGCAATACTTATGAAGATCAGCAACCGTCCAATACTACTGACTGCAATCTGCTTATTGCTTTCTGTACTTTCTTTCTCCCAAAAAAAATCAGCATACGTCTCCGGTAAAGTGGTGGACGAGAATGAGAACCCGCTTTCCAAAGTGTCTGTCACCATCCTGGGCCAGTCAAAAGGGATCATCACCAGCGATTCCGGGTATTTCCGGATAAAGGTCCCTGCGGATAAGTCCGTTGCCCTCGTATTCACCTATGCGGGCCGCAACCCGGAGCAGAAGAATTTCTGGCTGAATGAAGGCGAAGAGGAAACGCTGACCATCCGCATGGAAAAAGGGGAAAAGACACTGGCAGAAGTGATCGTGACCGACCAGAGGGAACGGCGGGAAGCAGGGCTGATCAAACCCAACCCCAAAACCATCCTTAACCTGCCATCGGCAGTAACCGGTGTGGAAAGCCTGATCAAGATCTTTGTCGGCTCCAATAACGAACTCACTTCGCAATATTCCGTACGCGGCGGCAGTTATGATGAGAACCTGATTTACGTGAACGATTTTGAAGTGTTCCGCCCTTACCTGGTGCGCAGCGGCCAGCAGGAAGGGTTGAGTTTCATCAACCCCGAGATGGTACGGAACATTAATTTTTACAACGGCGGTTTCCAGT
>CAZEZE010000040.1:0-11737 GCA_964516445.1 uncultured Chitinophaga sp.
TAACCCAAACAGGATCATGATCTGAGGCACGAACACAAATATTCCGCTGAGACCCGCGATCACACCATTTAATAAAAGATCCGTCCAGCGGTTTTCCGGCAGGTTCGTTGAAAGCGATTGACTGAGTTTGGCGAACCCAAGGTCGATCCAGTCCATCGGGTACTGCGCCAGCCAGAACACACTTTGAAATAACAGGAACAATACTGCAAGCAAGATCAGGTAACCCCAACGCCGGTGCAACAGAACATTATCCAGTTTTTCGGTGAACAGGGTCTTTTGCAGGGGGTCGGGCTCTGAAACAGCCTGCTGCATGATATGTTTGATCCGGCTATAACGCTGCAGGATCTCCTCCGCCTGTGTCTTGGTGGGGTTAAATTTATTTTTTTCCTCGATCCCTTCGATCGTATCCTGCAGTTGAGCCGGCAGATCAAAAGACTCATGGTTGATCAGGTAATGAATGGCCGCATAGTCGCTCAGTTCCGGGAAATGCTGCTTAACCGCCTCGATAGATTCGGGGGCGAAGGCTTTATTATCAATTAAATCACGGGCAGGCGACTGGTAAAGTTGTTGCGAGGTCTGTTCTACCGCTTTCTTTAGCTGGACAATGCCTTTGTTCTTTCTCGGGTTTACGGCCACCACGGGTACACCCAGTTCTCTTTCCAGGGCCGCGATATCGATCTTGATCCCTTTGCGCCGGGCCATGTCCATCATTGTCAGCGCGATCACTACCGGCATCTTCAGGTCGATGAGCTGGGTACAGAAAAGCAGGTTGCGTTTAAGATTACTGGCATCGGCCACAGCTACCACTACATCGGCCCTGATCTCTTTGTCCTGGTTCAGTAACACCCGGTAGCTCACCCATTCGTCCATCCGGCGGGGATAAAGGCTGTAACTGCCGGGAAGGTCGATCACTTCGGCGTTGATTTCTCCCGAAAGCGTTGTGATCCCGGCCTTTTTATCAACCGTCACCCCGGGGAAATTGCCTACTTTCTGGTTCAATCCTGTCAGGCAATTGAAAAGAGAGGTTTTTCCGCTGTTGGGGTTGCCAACCAGGGCAATATGAAGCTTGTTTTTTTTCACGCTTTTCGCGGGTCTCGGTCGCCAGTCTTCACCGCGACACAACTTTAACCCGCAAATGTAGTCCCGAAGCCCTTAACCACCTTACGAATTGCGATTTTTGGGCAACGCAAAAGGGAAAATGATGACAGAAATATGCCAATCCGGTGCTGTAAAAGACGTAGCCCCTTAATACCTTTGCGCATTGATAAATTACCGCTCATGCGAAACAAATTCCTCAAAATATTTTTAGCGGCCTTGATTTTTGCGGGATGTTCTCCTGCCGTAAAAATTACCCGGGATGATTCAAAGACGCTGGATCTGCTTAAAACGCATGTTCAGTTCCTGGCCGATGATAAGCTGGAGGGCAGAAGAACTGGTACAAAAGGTGAAGAACTGGCCGTTGAGTATATCAGCAGCCAGTTCAGTTCGATCGGCCTGCAGCCTAAAGGAACGGAATATTATACCCAGTCATTCATTGTAAACGACGGGAAAAGGATCGACTCGGTAACAGCCCTGAACATTAACGGTAATGAGCTGTCCGCCGGGAAAGAGTTCTTTCCCTTTCCTTATTCTCCTGATATGGCACTGGAAGCGTTGCCCTCCATTGCAGTGCAGGAAGCGGGAATGCCCTGGTTCTTTGACCTGAAAGAACCCCTGGAAGAGAATAAGAGCAACCCGCACTTCGATCTCCAGGATTATATCCGCAGCAATTCCAAAAAGGCAAAAGACCGCGGCGCTTCGGCGGTTATCCTGTACAACACATCCGCCACAGACGACAAACTTGTTTTCAATCCCAGGGACCGGTCACCGCAAATGGACATACCCGTGCTGTATGTATCCCGTACTTCGGCCGAAAAATATTTCGCCGACAAAACAGCCACCCTGAACCTGAAAATGCGAATCGGTATTTCAGAAAAAACAAGACGCGGGCGTAATGTGATCGGTTATATTGATAATAATGCGCCTACTACCGTGATATTGGGGGCCCACTTCGACCATCTTGGTTATGGCGAAGACGGCAACTCCAGGAACACTTCGCATGAGCCCGCTATTCACAACGGCGCGGATGATAATGCCAGCGGTACGGCGGCCCTGATCGAACTGGCGAGAAAATTAAAAACCTCTCCGGCAAAAGGGAATAATTACCTGTTCATTGCCTTTTCCGGTGAAGAACTGGGACTCTATGGTTCAAAATATTTTACCGAGAACCCGACCATTGACCTGAAAGCGGTCAATTATATGATCAATCTGGATATGGTGGGGAGGCTGAATGACAGCACCAAAGTGGTGACCGTCGGGGGTTATGGCACTTCACCCGTCTGGGGGTCATACTATACGTCACTGGCGATGCAGGGAAAAAAACAGGAACTACAGTTTAAGATAGACAGCAGCGGCACCGGTCCCAGTGATCATACTTCCTTTTACCGCAAAGACATTCCTGTTTTATTCTACTTCACCGGTCTTCATACGGATTATCACAAACCTACTGATGACGCGGATAAGGTCAATTACGAAGGGGAGATGTCTATCATCCGGCATATCAGCGAACTGATCGAATCCACAGACCGCCAACCCAAACTGGCTTTTCTAAAAACAAGAGAACAGCAAACTACTACAACGGCCCGTTTCAATGTGTCCATGGGCATTATGCCGGATTACACATATGCCGGCAACGGCGTAAAAGCGGATGGAGTAAGCGAAGGCAAGCCGGCACAAAAGGCCGGGCTGAAAGCCGGGGATATCATTTTGCAGATCGGCGACTATACTGTTTCTTCCATGGAAAGCTATATGCAAACCCTGACAAAATTCAAGAAAGGCGAAATGACCAAAGTGAAGTACAAGCGGGGCAATGAAACGCTGGAGACGACGGTGGAGTTTTAGAAATGGCACACGGTAGACATTGTTATAACGGATCCGGACGGATTTTCTTCAAATCTTTGTAAATATTTTATGTATAAATGCGGGTTTTTTCCCAACGTTCAGAAGAGATCCCAGTTCAATTTTTGTTGCCTTAAGACAATTTATTATTTGCAACTCATGTTCCTCATCAAGAGATTCGGAAGCTTTTTAATCCGTAAAAATCCGCATGATCCGCGTCATCCGAGTGCTATTTCGTAAATTGACCCTATTTAAAATCATCATCCATGGCAGAAAGGGGACATAAACTGGTTTTAGATACCAGGGGGATGACCGAGATGTTCTTTGCCGACACACGCCTCCTTGGTATCATGGCACCAGCTAAGAACTACCAGTTTTGCTGGCATATCAACTCGGCCACCGGACTTGATTTCCGCCTGAATCCCGAACTGGAGATAAAACTGATCCGCAGGAAAAGGGATTATTTCTTCTCGCTTTATGAGTATAACGAACCGAATAAATTCCTGTCCCATTATATCTATAACAACCAATTTGACGGGGAATACCTGCTCCCCGAGTTTAAACACCTTGATTTTTTGTGGCTGATGAAGGGTGACGAAGTCTGTGATGAGGCTATGCAGGAAACGATCCGGACCATCCGCGGCATACAGAATGTACAGTTGGTGACGGAACTGGCGGTGGAGAAGATCACGAATAAAGAGAACCTTGTTTTTTGATCGGGTAATGTTTTTAGTAATGATATTCCGGAAGGATAAGTTAGCTAACTGGTTAATTGGGTCCTATAATTTGGGAAGTCTTTTTAAGTACCGGACTTCATACACCATTACATTACGCAGAAGCCCAAAAAAGAGCTATGTGCTATAATGCCTGATTAACCAATAAACCAGTTAACTAATTAACCAAACAACTACCACCATGTGGATTGAATCCAATAACAAACTCTACCGGAAGTTTCAATTCAAAAACTTCAGTGAAGCATTCGCTTTTATGACAAGGGTGGCGATAGAGGCAGAAAAAATGGACCATCATCCGATGTGGACCAATGTTTGGAACACGGTAGAGATCTGGCTCAGCACCCATGATGCCGGTGATATCGTAACGGATAAGGACCACAAACTGGCTGCTAAGATCGATGCACTGATTCCTCATTGGGGACTCGGGTTATGACACTGGCCTCCACTATATTGATGGTACGCCCGGCTGCATTTGGCTTCAACGAAGAAACGGCAGCCAACAATTATTTTCAGTTCAACCCCGGATTGTCAAAAGTAGAACTCCAGCAAAAGGCCCTAGCCGAATTCGACAGGATGGTGCTGAAGTTGCGGGAGAATGATATTGATGTTATCGTAATAGACGACAGCAGGGATCCTCCTAAACCGGATGCCATTTTTCCTAATAATTGGCTTAGTACATCTCCCGGCGGAACACTATTTGTTTATCCCCTGTATGCACCCAGCAGGAGAACGGAGAAAAGGGATGAAATCCTGGAACAGTTGGCAAAGGAGTTTGACGTTAAGGATGTACAGGACTGGAGTGAATTTGAAGCCGAAGGCCGGTTTCTCGAGGGTACGGGCAGCATGGTCATGGATCATGACAATAAACTTATTTATGCCGCCATTTCCGAACGGACCAATATTTCGGTACTGGAAAAATTTTCCGCTACCAATGGCTACCAGGCCATTGTTTTCCTTGCCACCGACAGAAATGGCCGGCCGGTGTACCATACTAATGTTGTAATGGCATTGGGAGAAAGTTTCTGTGTGCTCTGCGAAGAGTCAATTGACGAGGAATGGGAATTAATCGCCGTGCGGCAACTGCTCGAATCCACCGGGCATACGATCATACCCATCACCCGGGATCAAATGCACCAGTTTGCCGGCAATATGCTGGAAGTAATAAACCAAAAAGGGGAGAATATTCTCGTGATGAGCCAAACGGCGTTCAATTCCCTGCGAAAGGAACAAAAAGAAATGCTGGAAGCCTATGCAAGGTTGTTGCCTGTTGATGTGCCAACCATTGAAGAGGTGGAGGGAGGAAGTGTGAGATGTATGATGGCGGAGCTGTTTATAACAAGAAAATAGGATACGAAATTATTTCACCCAGACCCTTTTCTCATTCGCCGGGGTCATTTTCCCGATCGGTGCAATAAAATCTCCCAATCCGTTTTGTTGCAGCAATTGCCTTACTTCATCCAGGCTGTTTTCCTTCACACTAAACAACAATCCGCCGTTTGTCTGCGGGTCGGGAAGCAAAGTGAAGGCTTCCATCACATTCACGCCTTTTTCAAATTTTACCTTATCGCTGTAACCGCTCCAGTTTCTGGTGGTGGCATCCGGGAAAATGCGCTGGATGATATATTGCCTTACACCATCGGCAACGGGTATCCTGTCATAATAGAGTTCAGCGCTTAGCCCGCTGCTTTCGGTCATTTCGACCAGGTGCCCCAGCAATCCAAAGCCGGTCACGTCTGTCATAGCGGTCACGCCTTTTATCTTTCCCAGGTCCTCACCAATCTTGTTCAGGGTGCACATTTGCCGGATCATCACCGGTAAATGCTCCTCTTTCAACAGTCCTCTTTTTTGCGCGGTTGATAAAATTCCCATACCCAGGGGTTTGGTGAGAAACAAATGATCGCCTACCTGCGCGGTATTATTCTTTTTTAAATTTTCAATGGGTACTATTCCTGTTACGGCAAGACCAAAGATCGGTTCGGGAGAATCAATGCTGTGACCACCAGCCACCGGGATGCCGGCTTCCGCGCAAATGGCACGGCCTCCTTCTACTACTTTCTGCGCGATTTCAACCGGCAGTTTTTCCACAGGCCAGCCCAATATGGCAATGGCGAGGATGGGTTTTCCTCCCATGGCATACACATCACTGATGGAGTTGGCCGCGGCAATCCTGCCGAAATCCACGGGATCGTCTACAATGGGCATAAAAAAATCGGTGGTAGAGATCAATGCCGTTCCGTTCCCAAGTTCATAGACCGCCGCGTCATCCCGGCTGTGATTGCCGACAAGCAGTTTATCATTATCGGGCAGGACAAGACTGCTTTTCAGGATCTCATCAAGCACTTTCGGAGCGATCTTGCAACCGCAACCGGCGCCGTGGGAGTAATGGGTGAGTTGTATAGAGTCTATAGTCGGGAGTCGGGAGTCAGGAGTCATGGGGCAAATTTCGGGAGAAAGAAGGGTTTCGCGTAATCCAAATAGTCATATGGACGATATGGATACAAATAGATGTATTGGTTTCTCGCAGGGATCGCAAAGAAATAAAAAATGCGTCTTCTGTATTATCCTTAGCGCCTTTGCTTGAAACCTACTATTTATTTCTCCTGAAAACTATCCCCGAGCTCTTCTGAAAATCGGAGCTGAAACGGAGATGGTAGATATCATCACCATCGTGTACTACCAGCAGACCGGTATTGGGAGGGTATTTACCTAAGTTATCTGCAAATAACACCAGGGTGAAGTCTTCCTCCTGCCCGGGTTTGATATAGATTGTTTTACGGATGGCGCTGGCCTTTAATCCCTGTTTGGTCATGATGGTCTCGCCATTCATGATCACACTTACTGTATCCCCGTCAATCTCACCATTATCATATAAGGAAAGCACGAGACTGTCGGACTTGAAATTCACTATTTGCGAGAACTCCGACTTCCTACCGGCGATCGAAGCCACTTTTTGTGTCAGCTCCTCAACCGATTTCTTAGGTTCGGATACGGCGGCTTTTACAACCGGTGTTGTTATGGTATTCGTTTTTGTAACAGTATTTGTTTTTCCATTGCCAGTCACCGGTACTTGCGCCGGTTTTGTACGCTGGGCCAGGGCCGCTTTTATTTCTCCGTCTTCACTTATATCATCCTTCGGATCTGTCTTTATGGATGAAGGGTTGGCTGTAACCCCGGTTTTTCCCGTTTCCGAAACAGGAGGTTTATTAACGGCTACCGGGTTGTTAACGGATGAGGGGGCGATAACAACAGGCCCTGTTGCTATGTTTTTTGTTTCCGTTTTTGTTAACGAACCTTCAGGCTTTTTTATATCCGGCAGTTTTATTTCCGGATCTGCCCGTTGCAGATCGGGCTGTTTGGGTGTAATGGCCAGTTCGGCCTTCGCCACATCCTTTGTTTCGGTTTTCGGCAAATCGCTATCCGGTTTCCTGATTTTCTGAAGTTTTTCTTCCGGCTCTTCCTGTACAACTACCGAAGCTATCTGCACGTTCACAGGTTCAGACGCAACGGCTATATCTTTCGTTCCCGGGTCAAGATTGACAACATACTCCGTTTTTATTTTTTCCGGCTTCGCGATCTTAACGACCGGGGCTACTTCGTTACGCTCCTTATAAAAGGCGATGTCTTTTGTTAGTTTCAGTTCCTCCAGGTGCGGAAAGATCTTGGATGCGGTCAGGTCTTTTTCCTGTTCCAGGTCCACCTTGCCGGATACGGAATAATATTTTTTTGTGGCATTGGTCTTCCAGTTGCCGGCCAGGTACCAGCTGCTGTCGCTGTTGTTACGCCTGAATGTACTGGTCACTTTTATTCCTTTATCCAGTTTGCCACGGAAATTATAAGCGATGATATCATCATCCGTCACTTCGCACACATCACCTACAATGGTTCCTTTCACTCTTTTTACAATATAGTAAAGGGTATCATTCACAATGAATTCGCTACGGGAATAGCCGTACACCTTTCCCCTGTATTCGGTAAGCGCTATCTCGAACAACTGGTCTTTTCTCACGGTGGAGCTGTCATTGCTCAACGCACCCGTCCAGAGTCCTGTCAGCGTTTGCCCGAAAAAAAATAAAGGGAGGAATAAGAAGAGAAGGGTAAGTTCAAACCTGTTGAGGCTGCTGTTTCGGTAGATGAAGGAACTGGCTGGCATTTTCAGGGGTTACGGATTTACACTCAATTCTTTGTAATAACGAATTTAGTCTTTCCCGATTGTGCAGGGCCCTGAAATAAAACTTATCGTAATATTCCAATAAGATGCGGAAACTTTCTAAGGTATTTCCCTCTTCCAGCAGCTGAATGGCGTTTTTTGCATTCAATCCTCCCAGTTTTTCTTTGATCCTCCCGATCGCATCGATCACCCGCTGTTTGTCAAGGCGACCATATTCTTCTGTGATATGCTTTAGTCTTTCTTCGAAAGGAATATCCAGGAAGTACACCGGCGATACCCGCATATTATTCCACAAGTCACCGGGAATGTTGACCTGGCCGATACGCTGGGATTCGTCTTCGAGCCAGATTGGTGAATGGTGAATGGGCAATGGTGAATGGACTCCGCTCATTACCGATTGCTGATTGTCTATTGCCTGCTCACTATTGCCCATTGTCCTGCGGAGCTCCGTAGCCAGCCTGTTTTCAAACATCTCCTGCGTTGGCTGTGGAGGCAGACCGATATTGCCGAATGCTGAACCCTTATGACCAGCAATGGCTTCCAGGTCAATCACCCGCTCTCCTTTTTCTTTTAGCGCACCCAGCAATTCCGTTTTCCCCGAACCGGTGTAACCTCCCAGTATCCTTAACTGAAAGGGTTGTTTGAAAGTATCGAGTACATTGTTGCGGAATTTTTTATAACCACCGATGAGTGTGTACACTTTGAACCCATACATATCAAGCAGCCAGGACACTGCAGCGCTGCGCATGCCTCCGCGCCAGCAGTAGACGAGGATGAGTCGGGAGTCTGGAGTCCGGAGTTCAGAGTCAGAGCCCTTATGCTGTGAGTCGCCGACTGTGGACTGCGGACTGCCGACTGCTTCAGCATCCTCCACCATCTTCCGCATCTTCGGCCCGAAAAAATCCAAACCGATCTTGATGGCCGCCTCGCGGCTTTGCTGTTTGTAAGTGGTGCCTACCACTTTTCTTTCTTCATCGCTAAATAAGGGAAGTGAGTGTGCCCCGGGGATATGGGCATGCATATATTCGGCCGGGCTGCGCACATCAATGACTGGATGAAGCTTCGCCAGCTCAAGGAATTGTTCAATATTTATTTTTCCTGCAGCCATGGTCGGTCCAGATACCGATAGCTATCGGTATCATACAAAGGTTTAATTTTTGGCCACAGATTACACAGATTAGCTCAGATTATTTTTTTATGCCACGAAAACACACAAAAAAACACGATTTAATCCGTGAAAATCTGTGGCAAACCTTTCGTGTTTTTTTGTGTGTTTTCGTGGCCAAAAATAAGCCAGTGCGCTAGCACTGGCTTAAGTATATTTTATCAAATTAATTCGTGGCTTATCCGTTCATGCTTGCCAAAAATTCTTCATTGCTCTTCGTTCCCTTCATCCGGTTCTGCAATTCACGCATGGCTTCCTCAGCGTTCATATCGGTCAGGTAAACACGGAGCAGGTTCATCCGCTGCAGCACATCTCTTTCAAGCAGGAGATCGTCACGGCGGGTAGAGGAGGCCACCAGGTCGATGGCAGGATAGATCCGGCGGTTGGAAAGTTTCCGGTCGAGCTGAAGTTCCATGTTACCCGTTCCTTTGAATTCCTCGAAGATCACCTCGTCCATTTTACTTCCCGTATCAACAAGCGCGGTGGCGATGATCGTCAGGGAGCCGCCAAACTCTATCTTACGGGCGGCGCCAAAAAACTGTTTGGGTTTCTGCATTGCGTTCGCTTCCACACCCCCGGATAACACTTTACCGCTGGAAGGAGCAACCGTATTATGCGCTCTTGCCAAACGGGTAATAGAATCCAGCAGGATCACCACGTCGTGCCCGCATTCCACCAGTCGTTTTGCTTTCTGCAGCGCGATCGTGGAGACCTTCACGTGTTTTTCAGCAGGTTCATCAAAGGTGGAAGCGATCACTTCCGCCCGTACACTTCTTTCCATATCGGTCACCTCTTCCGGTCTTTCATCCACCAGCACTACCATCAGGTAGATCTCGGGGTGATTAGCGGCAATGGCATTGGCCACAGCTTTCAGCAGCATGGTCTTACCGGTCTTGGGCTGCGCCACGATCAGTCCCCTTTGACCCTTACCGATCGGCGTAAACAGGTCCATGATCCGGGTTGAATAATCGGAGGGGGTGGTAAAGAGATTCAGTTTTTCAAAGGGGAAGAGCGGTGTCAGGTAATCAAATGGTACCCGGTCCCTTACTTCTTCCGGTGTTTTGCCGTTGATGGTGTCAACTTTCAGCAGGGCAAAATATTTTTCTCCTTCTTTCGGCGGGCGGACGGCGCCATATACCGTATCTCCGGTTTTCAGGCCAAAGAGTTTGATCTGGGAGGGAGATACATATACATCGTCCGGGGAGGATAAATAGTTGTAGTCGGAAGAACGAAGAAAGCCATAACCATCGGGCATCATTTCCAGTACGCCTTCGCTTAGGATCACACCGTCAAACTCCACGTTGAACTGCTGTTCCCTGCGGGTTGGATATACTTTCGGTGCGCCGCCCGGTGCGGAGGAATCCGTGGCCGGCTGGGCAGCTTCGGCAATGATCGCCGCCACATCGCTGTTGTCTTCAGTGGTTTCTTCATTTACCATCGGGGCATCCGCCGTTTCTTCTTCAGCCGGCTTTTTTCTTGCTTTCTTAATGGGAGCGGGTTTTCCAGGCCTTGCGGCGGGTACGTCTTTTTTAACAGGCATATTGGGTTTTTTTATGATCGTTTTTTCTTCATCACCGCTTTCCACAACAGCTTCTTCGCTGCCGATACTGGTAGTGGTTTTTACAATGCGTTTGCGCTTGCCATCTTCGGCGGGTTTGGCTCCTTTTGAGCCGGCAATAGCCTGGCTGTCAAGTATTTTGTAGACCAGGTCCTGTTTACTGAGTTTTTTTGCGTTGGGTATTTTCAGTTGCTCGGCAATATCAAGCAGCTCAGGAACGAACATGTCGTTCAATTGGAGAATATCATACATATGAACATCTTAAGGTTATCACTAGATCGGAGTGACCAGTCTTGGGAAATGAGATTTAGAATTTATATTGAAAGAAACAGGCGGTAAACGAGAGCTAAAGCTTTGGGAGAACTGTACTTATCGGCCCCTTTCCATTGCAATTATACGCTAAAATGGGGAAAACCAAAAATTTTTGGTTCCGGGCCCCATTTGTACAGCCGGAACCGGCAGCCCTCACAAGTACAAGTGAAAGCCCCCAATGCCCTCAAAATACTTTGGCAGAAACCCTTATCAATGCTGCCCCCATGTTTTACCTTTGCCCCTCCGAAAAAGAAAACAATGTTCAACAAAAGGATCAGGATCAAAGAGCTGCTGGCGCAGGAGCCACAGGGGCAGGAAGTCACCGTAATGGGCTGGGTGCGAACCTTTCGCAACAACCAGTTCATCGCGCTAAACGACGGCAGCACCAATAATAATATCCAGGTAATGGTGGAACTGGGAACATACGATGATGATTTCCTGAAGCGGATCACCACGTCTGCGTCACTGAAAGTAACGGGTACTATCGTTCCGTCCCTTGGCAAGGGACAGAAAATGGACCTGAAAGCAACCTCGATCGAAATACTGGGCGACAGCGATGCCGAGATCTACCCGCTGCAGCCCAAGAAACACAGCCTCGAATTCTTAAGAGAGATCGCGCACCTGCGTTTTCGTACCAATACATTCGGATCGGTTTTCCGCGTTCGGCATGCACTGGCCTTTGCCGTGCATAAATTCTTTAATGAAAAAGGATTTGTGTACATGCATACACCCATCATTACCGCCAGTGATGCGGAAGGAGCCGGTGAAATGTTCAAAGTGACCACGCTCCCTTTTGATGAAACACCCCGCAATGAAAAAGGCGAAGTGGATTTCAAACAGGATTTTTTCGGGAGGGCCACCAA
>CAZEZE010000041.1:0-11664 GCA_964516445.1 uncultured Chitinophaga sp.
GTTGATGTGCCGGATCCCCGTTTGAACAAACTGGCGGAACTGGTTTTACCCAACCGTACTGTTCCAACGCAGATCGAGATCGTGGATATTGCCGGGCTGGTACGCGGCGCCAGCAAAGGAGAGGGTCTGGGTAATAAATTCCTCGCCAATATCCGTGAAGTGGATGCTATCATCCATGTGATCCGCTGTTTTGAGGATGAGAATATCCTGCGCGACGAAGGCGCCATCAACCCCGTGAGCGATAAAGAGATCATTGATACGGAACTGCAGTTGAAAGACATGGAGACGGTGGAAAAGAAAATTCAGCGCACAGAAAAACTGGTCAAGCTGGATCCCAAACTGAAGGTGGAACTGGAAGTGTTGTTGCAATGCAAAGCGCATCTCGAAAAAGGGAAAAGTATCCGCGAACTGAAGTTCAGTAAAGAAGAAAAAGCAGCGATCGCCGATTTGTTCCTGCTTACTGACAAACCCGTGCTCTATGTTGCCAACGTAGATGAAGCTTCCATGCACACCGGAAATAAATACTCTGCTGTACTGGCGGAAGCCGTGAAGGACGAGGATGCGGAGATCATCATCATGAACAATTCCATCGAAGCGCAGATATCCGAAATGGAGAACCCTGAAGACAAACTTTTGTTCATGGAAGAATATCATATGAAAGAACCGGCGCTGGACAGGCTGATCCATTCCGCTTACAAACTTTTGAAACTCTATACCTATTTTACGGCAGGGGTACAGGAAGTCAGGGCCTGGACCATCCATGAAGGCTGGAAAGCACCCCAGGCCGCCAGCGTGATCCATACCGATTTTGAAAAAGGTTTCATCAAGGCGGAAGTGATCAGCTATGATGATTTTATCCATTACGGCTCGGAAGCCGCCTGCCGCGAAGCAGGGAGGTTAAGGATCGAAGGAAAGGAATATGTAGTAAAGGACGGGGATGTGATGCACTTCAGGTTTAATGTGTAATACCTGGCCAGACCCCACCCCCTGTCCCCCTAAAGGGGAGACTTAGATACCCCCTGTCCCCCTGAAGGGGAGACTTAGGTCAACAAGTCATTACTGTTTGCTCAGTTTTTTAAAGCAATAAGAATTAAATCAAAGTTTTCCTGTTTGATTCCAGGATGTTGATTGCTTTGGCTGTTAAATCGATAACTACTTTAACCTGGTTTTTGATCTGTTCGTTCGTGAACCGGACTACATAGATACCAAGGCTCTCAAGTTCACGCTGCCGTTTTTCATCATTGTGTTGTACCTCAGGCAGCGAATGGACCGATCCATCGATCTCTATCACCAACTTCAACTTGTGACAATAAAAATCAGCAATATAAATGGAGATGGGATGTTGTCTCCGGAATTTATAATGGGAAAAATGCTCTTTCAGCAATTGCCAAAAAACATGTTCAGCATGAGTTAACTTACTCCTCAATTCTTTTGCTCTTGCAAACAGAAACCGATCCGCACCATAGAACATCCCCTTTCTCACAAAATAAATTTCGGCAATTAATTATACAATATGATGAATAAAAGACCATTTTGGGGTGAGGAATTTCTATTTGCTCTAAGACAAGAAGTAATTAGTAATGAATCCATGGCCTAAGTCTCCCCTTCAGGGGGACAGGGGATTAAAACAACGCAGTTATCCCGGCTCTCCCCAAATGCACTGTCCTCGACGTTCCGGCCTTTCTCCCGTCATACTGAAAATTGAGTTCGAGATTACTGAGCAGCCGCTTGGAGAAATTCAGGGTCCACAGGTAGTTTTGGCCGGGTAACAGCCCGTCCAGCATGATATAACTGACCGTGGTATTGGCGGGAAAATTGTAATTGATAGTATTGAAGGTGAATTTGCCGCTGATGGAACTGCTTTGCAGGATATTGTATTTGGATTCAATGTTCAGGGAATGGGAGACCGACTTTTCACCGCCATATAAGGGAAGGTTTTGCTTGTGATCGAACCGGTAGCTGCCTACTATGCGAAAAACTGTTCCCTTAATGAAAGTGAGTATCGGTTCGGCGCTGTACGTTGACAACTGGTAATTGCGGTTGGCAAACTGTGGCGTGTACAGCGCGTTATTTCCTTTTTTTCCATTCATCGATAACAAAAAGCGGCGACTGATATTCCATCTCCATTTGATCGTCCAGTCATTCAGCTTACGGCTCTCATAACCATAGGTGAGCAGGGATTTCCCGTTGTTGCGGAGATTGCTCAGGTCAAATCCCCATTTGCTGCTGAAGCGGTTAAAGGAGATCGTATTGAGCAGGGTGCTGTTCAGGATGATCAGCGCGGTGTCCTTCACCCCGTACTTGAAAGGATTGAATTCAAAGCTGCCGCTGGCGATGGATTTTTTATTCGTTTGCAGCGAGGTCACCACAACCAGCCTGGAGAGCAGTTTTTTAAACCCTTTCAGGTCGGGAGAATTGAGCAGGGCCCGGGGACTGATATTCAGGCTGTAGTTAAATGTGGTGTAATTGGCTTTTACAAAATCATTGGTGGGTGTAAAAATGCGGATGAATTTTGCCTGGTCGGGAAAAGCGGCGATCTCGAATTCATTTAACTGCTGTACCCCGTCGCTGTTATAATCGATCCAGGCATATTGCCCGGTGCCGGCAGGAACTTCCAGGTAAGCAAAATCCCTGCGCTGCTCCTGCCCCGCCCCCACTTCATATAAAATATTCCCTGTCAGGAGTCCCTTCCATTCATTCATGGCGTACTCGGCCCGGCCTAATATGGTCTCATCCTCTTTTTGGCGAGAAACGGCTGTGTCATATACGTTCAGTTTCCGAAACGTTGTATTCAGATAAAACTGCCTTTTCGGATTAGCCAGCAGTTCGGTCTGCAGGTTGAGGTTCAGGCTGCGGTCGCCCCTCACAAATCGTTTACTGACCGGGTATTTATCTGAACGGGTGAAAAAACTGATGCGGTGCCGGTTCTTTTTGGCATCACCGGACTGCAGGTAGGCCGTATAAATATCAAACCAGAAAGCAACGGGCAGCAGCGTGTCGGCAGATTTGAAACGGTTATCGTTCTTCTCCAGCGAGTAATTGAAGCCCAGTTTCCATTTACCAAGACCGGTGAGTTCCTTACTGACATCAATGACCGGCCGGAGAAAATTTCCTTTTGTGTTCAGCGCGTCATACTGTGTTACAATAAGCCGGTTGTTCAGTTGCCAGCCTTTCCAGTTCGCTGTATGAACAATGCTGTTCTGAAAGCCGGAATAATCATCACTGCGGCGGTAATGGGTAAACTGGTATGCGGCTGAATGGTTTTTATTGTTCCGTAACCTCGCGGATGCACGGATGATATTCTCATCGACAGGGACGGGTACGGTTTGCAGGTCAAGCCCCCAGTCACGGGAAAATTCCACGTTGCGGAGTCTCTCCAGGGGCCTGAATTTCTGCTGCACATATTCATAATCAAGCCCGGTGCTGAGCTGCAGCCTGCGGACGGATGAAAAATATTTTTCATTGCTGAGCTGGAATTTGGCGGCCCATCCCCTGTCATCCCCGTTATCTTTTTCCGAAAAAGTATTGACATCGTTGTTGCTGGTAGCTAATTCAGTATTCAAAAAAGTATTCGGGCTGATTTTGTAATCCAATCCCAGGTTCACGATCTGTTGTTTCCGGGGCGCCACCAGTATTTGAACGGGTTCATACCGGCCCTGTTTTACTACGCCAACCGGGGGCAGGTACCGGTACACTTTCCCGTTGGCGCCGTTGAAATCAGGGATATAATTGCCGTTGCCCTGTCCTACATCCACAAAAGAAAGGTTGTATTTCGCCTGCAAGGGGTCGGTCGAATACTGGTAAAAGGAGTCGGTACCGATGTAAATTTTTTCATAGAGTATCTTACCGGAAGAGAATGAATCAATATAGGCAGCGGGGTAAAAAGCTTTTTGAACGCTGTCGCCCAACTGTGAAAGAAACCGTGTCTGTTGATCATCCAGCACCTGGTTGATGGGTGAGTTCTTTGCATCGCTGTTCTGGAATGCCCCCACTCTCAGCGTTAGTTTCTTGTTTATTTCCAGTTCCTGCGACAAGTAAAGATTCGCGTTCAGGTAATTCCTGTCCGCATATTCAAATTCAACCTGCAGCCGGCTGTCCTTGGTAATCATTCTCCGTGGGGTGAAAGTGATTTCCGCCGTATTATAATTGATGACATAATCCTGATCCTCTCCCCGCTGCAATATCTGCCCGTCGTAAAAGACCCTTTCGGTATTGGCCAGTACGATGAAGAAGAACTCGTTATTGGCCCCGCGCAAACGGTAAGGTCCCTGGTTGCCTTCCAGCGGAACCAGGATATTCCGGGTGAATTTTCCCTTGGCCACGGAGCCACTCACCAGGGTTTTGGACTGGATGTTCTTTGATAACTGGTTAACGGTTTGAAACGAAATGCCCTGCAGGCGTTTATAAAAATTCAGGAAATAGGACTGGTTTTGACGGAGGTCAATATCACCCAGGTTCAGTTGCCAGCCTCTTTTCCTGAACTGGAGATAGACCTGGTCAAATTCATTCAGTTGTTGTGTGTTGCCATCCGGCTGGATGGGGATATTATTATCCGTGATGGCTGCCTGTATCTCGATGCTGTCGCCCAGCATTCCGCTCAACTGAAGGTTGAAGGTTGAATTCAGGACGGCATCCTGGCTGTTGCCAAAGCCGATCTGTCTCCCGAAACTTCCCTCCGCTTTAATTGTCCCGAAATCAAAGATGCCCCGCTGGGCATCCGTAAGGCCATTGTTAAATTCAAAAGGTTTTACATAAAAGCTCGTCTTTACGCTGTCGTATTCCAGCCGCTGGATCATCGCATTCAAACGGAAAGGAAAAACGCGGTATGTTACCAGGATACTGTCGGCAGCCGGTTTTTTCTTCCAGTACAGAACGGCATTTACAAAATCAAGCCGGTAATCACCAGCCGGCACCCAGGCAATAGAAAAAGAATTCGGAATTATACTAACGGTGTCGAGGCGGATGGAATCCGTGTTTATCTTTAGCGTTTTCTGACGGATATTGGAGACAGGGGAATTTTCCGCTGGTATCTGGGCTTCCAACAGGATAGAGATCAATAAGGCGGTAAAGAGAAATGATATCCGGTATAAACTGTTCAATAACAGTCAGTTTAATTCAAAATCGTTAAATTCGCTGTTTTATTGTGTGAAGGTAGCCCCTTGGGCGCAATTCCTGAAAAACCACATTCCGGCTTTACCCCGGGTCGAAAACTATGGAGAGGCAAGATATACATACTTACAGGCACGGCATTTTGCTGATAGTACTCGCTTTTTTTATTACACATGCCCATGCGCAATATGATAATAACTGGTATTTCGGCAGGAAAGCGGGTCTTAGTTTCAATGTAGCGGCTGGCCAGCCTATACCACAGGTACTCTCGAATGGTATGCTAATATCCTCCGAGGCCTCTGCCAGCATTTCCGATGAGAATGGCAATCTTCTTTTTTATACCAATGGTGTTGAGGTGTATAACAGAAATCACCAGCTCATGGTGAACGGCGACAACCTGGGTGGGAATATCTCAGCCTGCCAGATGAGCATTGTGCCGCACCCGGGCGACCCCAACCTCTTCTATATTTTTTCCGCTGATGCCTTTGAGAATGATTTCCTGAACGGTTACCGGTATTCGATCGTGGATATTTCACAGGCGGGAGGCAACGGCGTGGTCATCAGCAAGAATAACCTCCTGTGGAGTTCCTGTACCGAAAGAATGGCTACGATCCGTCATGCCAATGGCGTTTACGTATGGCTTATCACTAACGACAGCGAATCCGATATCTTCCGCGCCTGGCTGATCGATTGTAACGGTCTGCAATCCACGCCCGTTGTTTCAACCGTTGGCATTGTTGTTAATCAGCATGCACTTTCCAATGTGGGCGTACTCAAAGCCAGCCCCGATGGCAACTACCTTTGCCAGGCTCATTTCCCCGGACCGGGCGGCAACCAATCCAATTTTTTGCAGCTTTTTGATTTTGATAATGCCACCGGCATCCTCAGTAATGCCAAGATGATCACCCTGCCGCAAACCAAATACAATCACTGCGAGTTCTCTCCCAATTCAGCATTCCTTTATGCCACAAGGAGAGAAGATAAGCAGCTTGATCAGCTGGAGATCACACTTCCGACCGCGGCTGCCATTCAGGCATCCCGGGTAAGTTTCCCAACCGGTAACTCCTTTTATGATATTCAACTGGCGGTGGATGAGAAGATCTACCTCACCCAGGCCGGTCCAATGCTGGGTGTGATCAACTTCCCCAACCAAAAAGGAATTGCCTGCGGGTTTCAGCCGAGTGTCATTGACCTTTCCCCCGGCGCTGCCATGATCGGCCTGCCGTCCCACATCAATGATATAGTAGGGAGCCCTGCTAACGGTTTCGAGTATACGATATTGGATAATTGCACCGGGGAAGTGCAGTTCAGCGCCAGCACCACCCTTCCTCCCATCATAAGCTGGCAATGGGATTTCGGTGACGGGAATTTCTCGAACCTGCAAAACCCGGTACACATATTTGCCGACCCCAGCCAGGTATATAAAGTAAAGCTCACTATCACCTCTGTATCAGCCTGCGGGAAGATCAGCAGAACAAGACAGGTTTTCCCATCCGGTTTTGTTCCCCAAACCCTTGACTTCAGTTTTGTGAACGTCTGCGATTCGGGTTATTACCGTTTTACCAATAACAGTTCGGGCATCCTGCAACCCGGTATCAGCTATCTCTGGGATTTTGGCGACGGGGGCACATCGACTGATATTCATCCTGTACATACCTATATAAAAGACAGTACATTTAATGTCAAACTGAAAATGCTGACCGGTTCTCCCTGTTTTGATGACTCCATCACCATTCCGGTTCAGGTGCAGACCTTTCTGATCAATACCATCCCCAGCCAAACCATCAATTACGGCGAGTCTATAAGACTGACCACCACAGGTCCCCCGGCAACCTATACCTGGGACCCGCCCACCTGGCTTAATAACAGTACGATCCAGAACCCGGTTGCGAAACCAAAGGAAACGATCCTGTATAAGGTGACCGCCACCAATGCTAATAACTGCCGCAGCGAGGATACGGTCAGGATCACGGTGAAACTGCCGGATGACATCAATGATATCTATGTACCCGGAGGTTTTACACCCAATAACGACGGCAGGAATGACCTGATCCGGCCTTTCCTGCCCAGGGCTTATACCCTGCTTGAATTCAGTGTGTATAATCGCTGGGGGCAAAGGATCTTTACCACCAGTGTGAAGGAAGAAGGATGGAACGGTAAACTGAATGAAGTGCTGCAGGATTCCGGTGTTTATGTCTGGGTTTTACAGGCAGAAGAAACTATCACCGGCAAACGTCAGGAAAGAAAAGGGACCTTCATGCTCATCCGCTGATCTATTTCAAACAGGTAAAATGAATCTTTTAAGCAAACTGCCTGTCACGCTCCTTTTACTTTTCCTGGTCAACAGTATGGCCGCCCAGAAAAGGGGACGAACCTGGAATGTAACGGGAGGTATCCAGTTACCGGTGGGCCATTTTTACAAAACACATTTTTTGGGCGCGGGCGCGGGTCTCAGTTACAGCGATCACCGCTACGGCATCCTGCCGGTGAAACCGGTGAAGAAATTCGGTTATACTTTCCATGCGGGTGGCCATTATTTTTTCGGAAAAAAAGAAACGGTGAGTGGACATTCTTTCCGGTACTCCGGTTATTACCTGGTTCATACGTACGCGGGAGCGATGTATAACCATGGCAAACGAACCCATTTCGAAATACTGGCAGGACCTGCGCTGGGTATTTACAACGGAACGACCCGTTTCAATATCGGGGGAACCCTATCCGCAACTTATTATGTCAATGCAAAACTTGGGGTCAGTCCCTCCTTCATGCTGACAAAAGAAAACGGTGCTTACTGGCTGGGAGCCTTTTCATTAAGGGGATCCTGGGCTTTCTGATCCCTCTAACATCTAACATTTATTACTGGGTTGATGTGGCGGCTGCCGACATGAATTCCCGGTTGAGACGGGCGATATTTTCAATCGATATTTCCTTGGGGCAAACCGCTTCGCAGGCCCCTGTATTGGTACAGGCGCCAAAACCTTCCTTATCCATTTGCGCGACCATGTTCATGGCCCTGGTACTCCTTTCAGGACCTCCCTGTGGCAATAAGGCAAGGTGAGATACTTTGGCGGAGACAAAGAGCAGCGCCGATGAATTCTTGCAAGCCGCCACACAGGCGCCGCAGCCAATACAGGCAGCGGCTGCAAACGCTGCATCCGCCTTATTTTTTTGAACCGGTACGGCATTGGCATCCACCGCATTACCAGTGTTGACAGAAATATAACCTCCGGCCTGGATGATGCGATCAAAAGCTGAACGATCAACCACCAGGTCCTTTATGACGGGAAAGGCATTGGCTCTCCAGGGCTCCACAACAATCGTATCTCCGTCCTTGTAAGCACGCATATGCAACTGGCAGGTGGTATTGGCATGCCAGGGACCGTGGGGTCTGCCGTTGATATACATGGAACAGGTTCCGCAAATACCCTCGCGGCAATCATGATCAAAGGCGATCGGTTCCCTGCCTTCACGGATCAGTTCCTCATTCAGTACATCAAACATTTCCAGGAATGACATTTCGGATGAAATGTTCTTAACGGGATAGGTCTCAAATCCACCCGGGTCGTTTGCATTTTTCTGTCTCCAGACTTTCAATGTAAGGTTCATCATGTAATGCTCCATAAAATATCAATTTGTCAATTAGTCAATATGCCGGTTTGCCGATGCGCCATAGCGACAATAAACTGATCTTCCCGGCATCCGGTATCAGCCAATCTGCACATCGATTAACTGGCATATCGGCACATCAGCACATCGGCACATCAGCAGATCGGCACATCATTTATAAGATCGTTGCGTTGGCTTCGCCACTTCAAAATTCAGCTCCTCCTTATGTAATTGCCAGTCACTTTCACCTTTGAATTCCCACGCAGATACGTACGAATAGTTCGCGTCATCCCTTTTGGCTTCTCCTTCTTCTGTCTGGCTTTCTTCCCGGAAATGCCCGCCGCAGCTTTCATTCCTGTCCAGTGCATCGATGCACATCAGCTCACCCAGTTCAATGAAATCCGCCACCCGGCCCGCTTTATCCAGTTCGGGGTTCATCTCGTTGATGCCTCCCGGGATACGCAGATCGCTCCAGAACTCTTTACGAAGCGCCTGTATCTCGGTGATGGCCTCCCGCAAACCGTTGGCGTTGCGGGCCATACCGCATTTCTCCCACATGATCTTTCCCAGCCGCTTATGAAAACTTTCCACCGTCTGTTTCCCTTTGATATTCATCAGCGTGCTGATCCTTTCAGCAACGGCTTTCTCAGTCTGTTCAAATGCCTCATGCGTAAGCGGGATCGGTTTTGTGGCAATATCATCTGCCAGGTAATTGCCGATCGTATATGGGATCACAAAATACCCGTCGGCCAAACCCTGCATCAGCGCGGAAGCACCTAACCTATTGGCGCCATGATCGCTGAAATTGGCTTCTCCCAGTGAATACAATCCTTTCACGTTTGTCATCAGTTCATAATCCACCCAAAGCCCGCCCATGGTATAATGCACAGCCGGGTAGATCCGCATCGGCACTTCGTAGGGGTTCTCACCGGTGATCTTTTCATACATATCGAACAGGTTGCCGTATTCTTCCTTCACCACTTCTTTTCCCAGGCGGATCAACGTTTCCGTATCGGGATTTTCAATCCCCTGTTTGTTGGCTTCCGCTTTTCCGTATTTGTTGATCAGGTTGTATTTAAAATCGAGATACACCGCCTGCCGGGTTGTTCCCACCCCGTAACCGGCATCACACCTTTCCTTGGCCGCACGGGAAGCCACGTCCCTGGGTACGAGGTTACCGAACGCGGGATACCGGCGTTCAAGATAATAATCCCTTTCTTCCTCGGGAATATCATTGGCTTTCCGGTTATCATCCTTCTTTATCGGCACCCAGATCCGTCCGTCATTCCGCAGCGACTCCGACATCAGGGTCAGTTTGCTCTGGTGGTCGCCGCTGACAGGTATGCAGGTGGGATGTATCTGAGTAAAACAGGGATTACCAAAAAAAGCACCTTTCTTATGAGCCTTCCAGATCGCCGTTACATTACTGCCCATCGCGTTGGTGGAGAGATAGAAGACGTTGCCATAGCCGCCGGTGCATAACAGTACCGCATGACCGAAATGTCTTTCCAGTTCCCCGTTCACCAGATTGCGGCAGATAATTCCCCTCGCCTTGCCATCGATGATCACCACATCCAGCATCTCATGCCGGGCATGCATTTCCACATTACCCAGGGCCACCTGTCGTTCCATTGCCTGGTAGGCGCCGATCAGTAATTGCTGACCGGTTTGCCCGGCCGCATAAAAAGTTCTTTTCACCTGGGTACCTCCAAAAGAACGGTTATTCAGCAGACCGCCGTATTCCCGGGCAAAGGGAACGCCCTGGGCCACGCACTGGTCGATGATATTCACGCTCACTTCAGCAAGCCGATGCACGTTGGATTCCCTTGCGCGGTAGTCACCTCCTTTTACGGTGTCATAGAACAACCGGAAAACGGAGTCCCCGTCATTCTGGTAATTCTTGGCGGCATTGATGCCTCCCTGCGCGGCGATACTGTGCGCCCGGCGGGGGGAATCCTGGAAGCAAAATGCTTTAACCTTGTAACCGAGTTCGCCCAGGGCGGCGGCGGCGGATGCGCCGGCAAGGCCTGTGCCGACCACGATGATCTCGAGTTTGCGTTTATTGGCCGGGTTCACCAGTTTCACATGGCCTTTGTAATCTGTCCATTTTTCTTCTAAACGACCGGCGGGAATTTTTGAATCCAGCATAAGTTCTGATTTATAATCCTGCCCGGAGATGGTATCAACCGGGATATAGATGATTTTTATTTTTCAACTGAAGCGGCCTCTCAACTCGCGCCTCCGTTAAAGCCCTGGCGGGATGCCGAACACCTAACTCCGAACTCCCAACTCACTTCAGCCATCCCAAATAGAAACTCACCGGCATGAGCGCAAATGCCAGCGGAACGATCACTGAAAAACAAATACCTAACGCATTGAACAACGACAGGTATTTACTGTTTGTCACACCCATTGTTCTGAACGCACTCTGAAAACCATGCAGCAGGTGCCATGCCAGAGAAATACATCCCAGCACATATACAAGTACTACCCACTGATTCTGAAAAACATCTTTCATCCTGTCATACAGGTTGATCTCTTCTCCCAGCAACCAGCCCTGGTTCGACCGGTTGGGTACCCAGAAATGGGTCATGTGAATAATCAGGAAGATCAGGATCAGGGTACCCAGGAGACCCATGCTCCGGCTGTACCACTTGCTTCCGTTATTGCCCATGGAGACAGCATAGCCTTTCTTTCTTTTACTGCGGTTTTGCAGTTCAAGCAGGATACCCTGGACAATGTGTATGAGGAAACCGGCCATCAGCCCCACTTCGAGTATGCGCGGAACAATATTGGATCCCATGAAATGGGCTCCCTTGTTGAACATTACGCCCCCGTCGTTGGCCCAGATACAGGCATTCAGACCCACATGCACGATCAAAAAAAGAATCAGGAAAATACCCGTCAGCGCCATCACCCACTTTTTACCAACCGAGGAAGTGAACATTT